>JAGUWE010000004.1 GCA_020062525.1 Patescibacteria group bacterium
CCAATATGAAGTGACAGTTAAGAAAGAGGTCTTAAGTCAATATCAGGTTAAGATGGCCGCTGATTATGTTTTTACTTTTACCACCGGCGGTTTAGTTTGTGATGCTGATTATTTAAAAGTTTCTATAACTCGCGACGCTGAACCGGCGGTAGTGACGAATAAAGATTTCTTTAATTGCGTGCGAGATAATTGTGCTGATGATATTGATGGCGCCACTCCAGGCAATCAACATTCTTATTTAGCTGAAGCAATGGATCTAACCAATGTCCTCTTGGTTGGTTATGATTACACTTGGGCTGATACTGATCCAGATGATATAGTGACTCATAATGTGACTAATCAACCTGCCATTATCATTACTGCTAATAATAAAAATGGCCAGGCGATTTATAATGTGATAGCCACGCCGCAAGTTGGCACAGAGAATATTGGAGCTGTTGCCAATAAAGTTAATATCACTAATTTTATTTGCGAAAATCCTTGGCCCGCAGTTAATACTTGGCCTTGGATTGATGACCTTGCCTTAAATCCTAATTCAAATTGCACCAAACCAGGTTGTGTTAATATTAATACTGATTTTCAATTTATGTATTGCCGCGATGCCGGGGCTGAAGGCACAGGTGATGATTTGCCGCCTTTAGCTAATCCGCCAACCATTTTGGGTAAGAGTGGTGATCTTCTCAAAGAATTTTTGTTTGTGGTGCCGTAGAGATTTAAATTTTAAATTCCAAATCCTAAGCTCAAATGTCAAATCAAATCCCAAATCCCAATAACAAAAAGAAGTATGATTTATCAGAAAGAACAGCCAAGTTTGGCGAAGAGATTATTGAATTTGCCAATAGTTTATCAGATACACCAGTCAATAGACCTCTTATCGGCCAAATTGTTCGTTCAGGCACCAGTATAGGCGCCAACTATATGGAAGCTGATGGAGCTTCTTCTAAGAAAGATTTTCATCACAAAATTAGTTTTTGCCGCAAAGAATCAAAAGAAACAATGCACTGGCTAAGAATGATTGCTAAAGCGAACTTTAACAAAAGAGATAAATGTCGCAAACTTTATCAAGAAGCTCATGAATTTTCTTTAATCTTCTCTTCTATTTTAAAAAGAAAAAAGCAATAATTGGGATTTTGGATTTTGAACTTGATTTGACATTGGGATTTTGACATTTGGATTTACAAAAATTACAAAACAAAAATTATGCCAAGAATTTGCCACCTTAAAGGTAAACAAAAAAGAATACTTAAATTCAATTCTGTTAAAAACCGAAGTAGGTTTTCTTTTGGTTTTGTTGGCGGTCTCGTTTTAATTGTTTTGACTTTCTCATTTTTCCTTTTTAATTTTTGGGAAAAGAGTTTAAAGCAGAATTTTGTTTTGTTTCCTGCCCAAGCCCAAACCAAAGACGCTATTGCTATTCGGGTTTTTGAAAATCCGCGCCATTTATCACCTGCCAGCTGGTATCAGGAAAATGTGCCGTATCCGGGCAGTCCCCAGTCAACCGTGATTGATGGCTATCAAGCGGTCCGCGATGGTCGTTCGGTTTATGTCGCGGCCAGCAATCTTTCCGGCAATACTCTTTACACCAATATCTATTTAATTTCTTATACTGAAGGCGCCAAGCCCGAAACCCAAAAAATTCTGGAAGAGATACTTAAAAACTGGAAATTTAACTCTAATTTGTTGGCTATCACTAATGTTGGCACTTGCATTGCTTTGGATAGTTCCAAGAGCAGTTGCGCTGGCACTTTTGGCTGCTGGCATTTGGAAAATGATTTTAAGGATGCCAGTGGTAATAATCTAAATGGCACCCGAGTAGGTGATGTCACTTTTGCCCAAGGTAGGCTTGGTATGGCTGCTTATTTTGATGGCGATACTGATGATGATGGTGATTATATTGATATTGGCAATCAAGGGCAAAATTGGCCACAAAGCACAATTATGGCCTGGGTAAGACCCCAAGCTTTTTATACCGGCAATCGATGGAAAGCCATTGTTCAAATTAATCAATATTATCCACCATTCTCAGCCACTTGGTCTGACACAGCTTTTTATTTAG
>JAGUWE010000106.1 GCA_020062525.1 Patescibacteria group bacterium
AATTCTTCTCTTGGCGGTAAAGTATTGTAAACATCCACATATCCATTTAAATCATCTTTTTTAAAGCGACTTAAAAAATGGGCTTGATCTTGGAAAATACTGCCGACACTTACATTGACTACTATGGTTTTTTTAGGGATCATATCAATCATTTCATTGGTGATAAATTTTTTAGCACCAACATGGGGCAAATGGAAAGTTATAATATCAGATTCGGTCAATATTTTTTCCAATGGCTTAAATTGAAGGTTGTATTGTTTTTCTATATCTGGATTTCGAGTTGTTGAATAATAGGAAACATCCATGTCAAATCCATCTATAGCAATTTGTGCGACTCTTCCGCCAATGCGACCAAGACCGATTATGCCAATTTTTTTATTCATCAAAGATTCACCCATTGGAACAATTTTGGCCGTATCAACAACTGATAGATAATCGCCTTGATTAATCTTGTTTTTTTATTTCTTCGTTGACTGATCTTGAATCGTAAATAATGATATGACTTTCCTTCAAAAGATTGTCTATGGGTCTATAGGCGATATTTAATGCATGTTGCAAATCACCTAAGCTATAGATTGCATTCATGCGAAAACCATGGCTGGCAATTTTAAACAAATCTTCCTTAAGATCGTCATTAACCAATAAACCAATGGTTAATCCCTTGAGCGTTTCTTCTTTAAATTCATCTGGAATAGTAATCTTTAATTTACCGGCTTTGACATATTCATGAACCCACGAACCCCTTAAATTATCTCGCCAATTTTTATTAAACTTTCTGACATCGTCGGTAACCTTGGCCATAATTTCTTCTTGTAAATGTCTCGGATTGTTCATTGCTGTTAAGACTGGGACATTTTCATTATTTTTATAAAGCTGCAATAAACCAACAAATGCTAGTTCCGCAACCGAATCGGTTCCGTAATCAGGAATACTGGAAACGTGAAGATTATGTTTTAGCACATAATCCTTATCAATTCTGTGTTCGAAAGCATGAGTCCAAAAGGCAATCGTCTTTAATTGAGGATTCTCGTCGATTACTCTATTTGGAATATCAACCCAGCAACTTATAATGCAATCAGCACCCTTGACTCTTTCTATCACCTCTTCTTTGGTTTCACAGGTATTATATTCCACCACTTCTTCTGCAATTTCATTAAGTCGATCTCTATGTTCGGGGTAAAAAATGACCGAATCTAATACAACAACTTTTTTATACTTTTTATTCATAATGCTATTATGCTATTTATTGATTAATTATTCAAGAGGCGCAGGCAGGATTCGAACCCACGTGCAGAGCTCTGCATGCTCTGGTCTAACCACTTGACTACCGCGCCATATTTTTACGGATTGGAAATTACTCTTTTGGATAAAAGCATTGGAACATAGCGCGGAACAATTATATCCTTACCGTCTTCCGCTTTCATTTCTTTGATTAAATCATTTTTTCTCATCATTTTTTTTGTAATTTTTTTTATTTCATTTTCTACAATTAAATTCTGGAAATCTTTATCTTTTTTATTGACAGTAATCACATAGGGTATCCATTTCAAGTCCCTTGCTTTCTTTTTGGCATTATAATTGATTTTTCTATCATCTAAGTCAACCCTAAAACCTAATAAACTAAGTTCTTTTTCAAGTTTTTTAGCATTCTCCAAAGAATCATCATCACGGTTAATTATTCTGGCTTGTATTGGAGCAACCCAAAAAGGAAACGGCTTAAAGCCAGTCTTTGTTTCTTTCTTAATTGCTCTGTCAATAAAAAAGTAGGCAGAACGTTCAATCGATGAGAATGGAAAAACAACATGTAGTATAGAAACAGGTTTTTTGATACCGCTCCTTGTCTTAAATTTTAAATCGAGCGAAAATTCAGTAGAACCATCATCTACAAGGCATGTAGCGATTTCCACTGGCGATTTCAAACTATCAAGCACTTTATATTCAATGTCAATTTTTACTCCGTCCTTGCAGCGAACATTGTCATATACTGCCAATAAAATAGGCTTATTTATAGATTTGACTATTGTTTTCAAAAAATCGAAATTTTCTTTTAGAAAATCTTGCGTCACGCTGCATAATAATTCGTGCTCCGGATCAAGTTTCTTTATCTTATCTAATATACTTATGTGTGCGGCCAAAGCTATTTTTATTGATGCCGCTAAACTGTTATTAATAATATCGAGTTCTGGGATACGGAAACTTCTGACTCTTTTACATAATTGTAATTCATTTTCTTCTTCAAATCTATAACTCTTGGATATTTCAAAAAAACCAATTGGAAGATCTTTGTCATAAAGATTAATCCCTTTTGCTATTGAAAGTTTTTGTATACAAGCATTATATCTCAATATTCGATTCTTTTTATTAATAACGACATCGTATTGATTTGATCCATATAACTCGGGACTTTTAGAAATTACCGAGATTTAATTTTTCACTTCTGGAATATTGGCATCAAACAGTTCTCCTCCGCCAACTTTATATAATGGAATATCTTGCTCATCGCTAAATTCTTTAACAATCATCCAGCTATACTTTTCTATTGCCTCCATGACAGTTGTAGCATATGGCATTTGTCTCATATGCCCAGGTTCAGATAACGGATCCCATTTAAAGCCCATCTCATTAATCATTTTCTCAAGTTTGATTTTTTGATCCTTGAATTTTTTTTAAAAAAACACTCGCTATCCACAAGTGATTTTAAACAAACTTCAGTTTTATCAAATTTATAATCATCCACAGGTGTAATTGTGGAAGATGAATCCAGTATATAATATTTTTTATCAGAATGACTCTTTTCAGATTTTTTTATAGACATAATATCTCTTTGAAAGTAATTTGTAGTTTGATTAGCAAGTTTATTTTCAAAAGAAAAGGGGCGAGGACAACATGTCAAGTACCCATTTTATTTCCTAACGAAAACGAGGTTGCTTTGAAAGAAGATTGGGCCAGCCTAGTGATTCAAAGGGCTTGTCCCCTTGAAGCTGATCGAGGCTTTGTGAAAACTCGGATTCCTTCATTTCCTTTTGCCCG
>JAGUWE010000048.1 GCA_020062525.1 Patescibacteria group bacterium
AGGCCTTTCTTTTTGAAGTCCTCCAGCTTCTTCTGGCCTTCCTTCTTGGGCGGGCCGTAGAGTTCGTCAATTAGTTGTTCGGGGCGAAAGCGCATAGGATTGAAATTAATATTACAAATCACTTAAAAATTTTTCTAATAATTTTTCAACCGCACTCACCAGCTGGGAAACATTTTTGCAGGACTGACCGTCTTTTTGTGGTTTCAGCCAGACCTCTTTAAATTTTTCCCGGTCGCTAGCGCTGACATCGCCGATTTGCACGGCTTTAGTTATTACCCCTGCTTTTACCAATGCCTCTTTTTCTTTTTTGGCAAGTCGCACATTATCACTGCCGCCATCAGTGATAAGCAAAACTACTTTTTTTAGGTCGTTCTTTTCAATTTGGTGTCTCGTTTTCTCATTAATGTTTCGATCAATTTTTGCCAATGACTCAAAATCTTGGGTGCTACCGCCATCACAGCGAGATAATCTTTTAGCAATTTTAATCCGCGTCTGATAATCAATCATGTCACTTAAGGGTTTTAATTCCTCGTCACCATCGCCAAAACCGCGAATTTCAGTCAATAGCCGAAGATCCATGGTCTTTTCTACCCGCTCGCGCTTTAGTTTTTCTTCAAATTCAGCTAACGCCTCCATAACCAAAATGGCGCAAAATTTTTGCTCGTAGCTTTTTCCGCCCGGCTGATTTTGATCCATGGAACCGGATAAATCGCAAACTAAAGTAAATTCAAAATTATTCGGTTTGTTTTCATCATACTCTATTTTTTTTACTTTAAGTTGGGTGCGCGAGTCCAAAATTCCGCTTTGGGCGTCAATATAAACCTGCGAGATCAGAGATGGATCTAAAATTACTCCTTGCTCGGTGCGCTCTTTCAGGCGCCTTTTAATTTCTTTGCGCTGGGAAATAATTCTTTCAAAAATTGCTCTGAGCGGTTCAATATATTGTTTGATTTTCTCATAATCAGCTCTATAATTTTCCATTTCCTCCGCTGATACGCCGTGTTCTTTTTCAAATTGTTCTTTGGCAATTTGCTCCGACGTTTTCTTGGCATCTTCTTTTTGTTTTTTGACGTATTTGTCCAAGGTATCCTTAATGTCGTCTATAGGGATTGACTGAGGCATTTTGTCGTCAAAATCGTCGTAATCACCGGAAAAATATTCCTCCGGATTTTGCGGTTCTCCCCCTTCTTCTCCTTTCTCGCCTTCTCCTTTTTCCTGTTTCTGTTTCTTTTTTTCCTCAACGTCTTCTTGAAAAAATTTCTCGTAAATGGGCTCTATGTAATCGTGGATAATTTCAAATCTGTCCCTTGGTTTGGCCTCAGGATCACCCACTAAAGAAATCAAATCCGTGCCTTCTCTGTCAATATCTCTTAATCTTTCAATTTCTTCTCGCACCTTAGAATCTAAATTCAAAATTTCCTCTGGCAACATTTTTTCGCGGAGCATCGTATAGACAAATTGAAGGTGTTTTGGTTTGTTCTGATAATCGGTCCCGGGGAAAAGCTTTTCTCGGTAAAGAGATTCTTTAGTTTGCCGGTGAGCTGGAAAACGCTCATCCACTTGGCGATTAACTAAAATGTCGTCAAGACAGTTATAAAGAATATGGAGCCGGCGGTGGTACTTAAAACGGCGAAATAAACTGCTGTAAGTTTCCGGATCGCGCCGCCAGTCGCGAAAATGCTCAATTTCATGGCAAGTCGCCCACATCGTTTCGGCCGCCGAATATCCTTTCTCCGCAAAAAAATTAGGGTCATAAGTTGCCTCGCCCTTTTCCATATTGATCGCCCATTGGCTTCCACACCGAAAAATTAGGCCTCTGTCTTCGGCGTAATCTTCAATCGCTTGGCCATGTTCGGCAAAAAACTGATCGGCGTTAAAAATCGCCTTTTGACCTAAGGTTTTTTTATCTTCCTTGCCATCGCCAGCTGCACTGTCTAATTTTCTCTCAAAAAAATTTTCTAACATAAAATTGGCTATGATACTTCTTCACCAACTAAACTAAGGATTTTCCGCCTTAGCTTAAAAGACGAACAATGTTTTAAGATGCCAAAGTAAGAATTGATTGTCTGGGCAAATTTAGTAAAAGATACTTTGCCTAATTGACAATCTTTTTGCCTTGCCTCTATTCTTCGCAGTAATCTTTTTCTTGTTTTTGTCCGCAAAATTGAATGATACGGAAACACCACATAACCCAAAAAATCAACGCCTTGGACTAATTTCCTTATAATGATTTTTCTAGGATGCAAATTTACTTTCAGTTCAATTTTTAAAAAATGATTAATTTTTTCTGTAATCCCCAATAGTTCATTCCTGTCTTTCCCTAAAATTACAAAATCGTCCATATAACGAATGTAACGCTTAATTTTCAAATGATGTTTTACAAACCTGTCTAACTCATTTAAATAAATGTTGGCAAATATCTGGCTGGTTAAATTGCCTAAAGGAATTCCTCTATAAAAACTCTCAACAATCTGTTTGATGAGAAAAATGTATTGTTCGTTCTTAATTTTTCTTGCTATCAACAAAAATAAAATTTTCCTGTCTATACTCGCGAAAAATTTTTCAATATCGCATTTGAGGACAAAAACCGGATTTCTAAAATTTCTATTTGCATGCAAAAACATTTTGCGAAAAACTTTTATCGCTTGATGAGTCCCTTTCCCCTTCCGTGCCGCAAAGCTATAAAAATAAAAAGTTCGATCAAAAATTTTAACTAAATAATCATAAACCAACTGGTGAACAATTCTGTCTCGAACCGACGCTTTGTCAATTTCGCGAAGCTTGGGATCAAAAACCCGAAAGTGTTCATATTTGCCATGTCGGTAGCTACCTGAATTGACGTCTCGCCAAAGGATTACCAATTCTTCCTCGAAATTTAGCATAAACTGCTGGACATCAATTTTCTTATTTTTACCTTTGACAAATTTCTGATAAGCTTTTAATAACTCGGTTTGACTAATCATTAAATTTAAAATATGCCCCAACCTAAACTCTTCGTTGATTTAGAAAAAATGTACAGCGATTGTTACGACAGAATAAAAAATTTTCCCAAACTGGACAAATACCTTTTAGGGAAAGAAATCCTTAATTTTTTAAACGACACTCATAAATTCGCTTTGATTTCCATTTTCAACAAATCATATCTTCCTCTTGCCAGCTCTAATTTCGATTTGGCCAAAAAATCTCTACGAATCGCCCTTAATAAAAAACTAATTTCCCAAGGTTGGTATGCGGAACATTTAGAATTGATTAGTTCCATTGGCAAAGAAATCGGCGGCTGGATTAAAAAATCAAAAACCCCGCAGTTTTAGGGCGACACGCCAGCGCCTATTGTCGTCGGAGTTGTCAGCATCATTGGAATTGAGGTTGACCTCATCGTCGTTCGAGTTGGCGTTGGCGACGGAAACCATTAGGCGCTGTCCCTTCTATTTTTCAAGAAAAAGGCGCGCCTTTTTCTTATATTCCCTTGCTTTAGGGAACTCCGTTTGAGCGCTACAAAAAACTTATTTTTCTCTCCACTCCAAAACAACGCTTGAACTTCGGGGTTTTGAATGAGGAGAATGCCGCGTACAGACATCCTGCTAGACTCAAAATTATTGTAGCAAATCCAAATCCAAAATCCAAATCCTTTTTCCGCCTCGGGCGGAAAAACCTAAAACCCCGAAATTCAGAGGGCG
>JAGUWE010000020.1 GCA_020062525.1 Patescibacteria group bacterium
CAAAATCAAGAAAGATCTGAGTCCGCATTCACCGGCCTGTTCAATCAATTGGTCATCAAAAGCAAAAATTTCCTCGGTTTTTTTATTTTCCAAGGCCCTAATTAATTTTTTGTCAAAAACTTTTCCGACCGGAGAATAACCAGCTGGCGCGTTCTTAGTCAAACGATGCGACAAATCGCCGGAAGCGACAATAGCGATACGTTTGTTGCTTTTGACACAAACTCTTTTGATAATTTGGCCAAAAACAAGATGTTGGTTGAAGTCAAGCAAACTATAACTGATAGGTGCGATTGTAATGTTTGGTAAATGTTTGGTTAAATAATAAAGTGGCACTAAACTGCCGTGATCTAAGCGAGAGGAACTAATTAAGGTCAGAGGGATTTTTTGTTGAGCTTCACTTTTTAATTGATGGACAAATTGAGTATCACCTTTGAATGAGAGTTTAGTGAGAAAATCACCAAATTCCTGAAAATCACCTTCAAAATGAGGATGAAGATTGGCGGTAAAATAATCTGGTTGAATTTCACCGTGAGGAGAAATAATGACAATAATTTCTGGTTTGGCAGTGTATAATTCTTCTTCTAACTCAAGAAGGGCTTTTTGGGTCTTTTTAATTTTTTTAAGGTGCTCCTTGCCAATGTTTTCAATTAAAATCGGTGGGTGAGGTGTAATGCCTGCAAAAATGAGCATATGTTTTAAATAAAATTTCTAATTAACTTAATTATTCTAATTAACCTAAAAAAATATTGAAATTTATTTATCCGTTTCTTTTAATGTTTGAATAATTTCTCCAATTTCTCCGTCCATAATTTTAACAATTGCATGCCAGGATTGTTTGAGGCGATGGTCGGTGACGCGATCCTGAGGAAAATTGTAGGTTCGAATTTTTTCACTGCGGTCTCCGCTGCCAACCATTAATTTTCTTTTTTGTTTTTCTTCAGCTTGTTTTTTTTCTAATTTTTGTTCAAAAAGCCGAGCGCGCAAAATTTGGAGCGCTCGCTCTTTATTTTGTAATTGACTTCTTTCATCTTGACAACCAACAACCAAACCAGTCGGCAAGTGAGTGATGCGGACAGCCGAATAAGTGGTATTAACGCTTTGTCCTCCATGTCCCGAAGCGCAAAAAGTATCAATTCGCAAATCTTTGGGTTCGATTTTGATGTCAATTTCTTCGGCCTCGGGTAAAACAGCTACTGTTGCGGCCGAGGTATGAATACGGCCAGATTTTTCTGTTTCTGGAATTCGTTGAACTCGGTGGGCGCCGGCTTCATATTTTAAATCCTGATAAACTTTATTGCCTTTGATTTCAAAAATAACTTCCTTAAAGCCGCCTAAATCCGTTTGACTTTTGCTGATAAGTTTGGTCTGCCAGCCCTTTCTTTCGGCATAACGGCTATACATCCGAAAAAGATTAGCTGCAAATAAAGCCGATTCTTCACCGCCGGTGCCGGCTCGGATTTCTAAAATCGCATTTTTTTTATCCAAAGGATCCTGGGGTAAAAGCAACTCCGAAAATTTTGCCTCTAAAACATTTTTTTCTTTCGCTAAATTTTCTAATTCTTCTTGGGCCAATAATTTTAATTCCGGCTCATTTTTTAAAGTTAATTCGGCCTCTTTAATCGCCTCTTTTATTTTTTCCAACCTTTCAATAACTTCGTATTTTTCCTTAACTTCGTTAAACTCTCGGGTTATTTCCTTAAGTTTTGGCGCGTCCTTAAAAATTAACGGATTTTCTAATTGCTTTTTTAATTTTTGATAATCTTTTTTGATATTTTGAATTTCTTTGGTCATAAAATAGACAAAAACCCTTACTTAGATTTTACCTTTTTAGCACATAGTGTTATTGGGCCTGTTTTTTAATTTTGATTTGGCGAGTTCTTTTTGCTTTACGGCCAATTTTAACTTTAGCCAGTTCTGTTTGTTTTTCTAATCGTTTTTGAAATTTATCAATTCTTCGAGCGGCGTCAATTAATTTTTGTTTGCCGGTAAAAAACGGATGGCAGGCCGAACAAATTTCAATATGAATCTCTGGCTGAGTTGAGCCAGTAACAATCGTATTACCGCAGGCACAAATAATTTTTGCCTTGTCGTAGTAAATTGGGTGAATATCTTTCTTCATAAAAAGTATTTTATTTGGTAACACTGATATCGTAACACAATTTATTTTTTTTGACAATACTTGACTTATTTTAATTTTTCCTTAAAATTAAATAACTTAGGTTTAAGATTAAGTAAAAGATTGTTCTTTGAAATTTAAAAATTTAGAAAAATGGGGGTGAACGAAATCCAAAAGAAAGGAGGGAAAAAATGGAAGACAAATCCGTTGGGGAAATTAAAGAATGCGAGTATGTTTTGCCGGTTGTTTATCAGGGTGAACTGTGTTTGCATCCCAAAGCTGATGAGAATGAATCAGGCAGAATCATTGCTCTCTGTAATCAGCAATCCTGCCCCTTGTTGCAGGTGAAAATTGTCAACAATTAAACTTACAGGAAAACCACTCTTAAATCTGGTCGCAGAATGGGTCTGCCAAGCCAGAAACAAGGGACTCACAAAACCCATCTGCATAGGTGTGGGGGTTTACAAATTTTTTATTCGTGCTATAATAGCAAGTACTTAAAATTTATTATTTAATCTCTCATACCCTTGGGATTGCTTAGTCCTTGCTCTTATGTTAAAATCTACATAAGGAATTCTAAGCAAGTTGAACAGGGTAGAAGCAGAAAGGAGAATTTTTTTTATGCCCCAAATTCCTGAACTTTTGGAATTACTTAAAGCTGGTCTTCATTTTGGTCATCAGTCCTCAAGATGGCATCCGAAAATGGCCCCCTTTATCTTTACAGTCCGCAATGGCATTCATATTATTAATTTAGAAAAAACTAACGAGAAACTTGTCGAGGCCTTTAATTTTATTCAAGAAATTATCAAAAAAGACGGCCTAATTTTATTTTTAGGCACCAAACCTCAAGCTCAAGAAATTATTAAAGAGGCGGCATTAGCAGTAGTCATGCCTTATGTAACTAGCCGTTGGATTGGCGGAACACTCACTAATTTTAGTCAGATAAAAAAACTCATAGAAAAATATAATAATTTAAAAATCCAAGAAGAGAGCGGCGAACTTAGTAAATACACTAAAAAAGAACAGAGTTTATTTAATAAGGAAATCAAACATTTAGAAGAAATGGTTGGCGGGATAGCCAATTTAAAAAAGTTACCCGATGCCATTTTTATTGTTGATGTTAAACATGAGTCAACCGCCGTTGCTGAGGCAATGAAAAAAAAGGTGCCAAGCATTGCTATTTGTGATACTAATTCTAATCCAGAGTTAATTACCTATCCTATTCCAGCTAATGATGACGGAGTCAAAAGTATTGAATTGATTGTTGGTTTGGTAGTTGAAGCAATCAAAGAAGGAAAAGCCAGCACCAAAATAGAAAAAGAGTTGGACAAAAAAGAGATAAAAAAAGAAGAAGAGAAGGAGAAAAAAGAAGAGAAGAAAGATTAACTAGTAAATTCCCAATTCCCAATTTCTAATTTCCAATGAAATTTTAAATGTCAAAAATATTAATTATTTAGATATTTCATTAGGAATTGATAATTAAATATTAGATTTTTATTATAAAACCTATGGACGATATAAAAAAATTAAGAGAAAAAACTGGCGCGGGTATTGTTGATTGTAAAAAGGCCTTAGATGAAGCCGGAGGGGATTTTAATAAAGCGTTAGAAATTTTAAGAAAAAAAGGGCAACAGCTGGCGGTTAAAAAACAAGAGCGTTCTGCTAAAGAAGGGCTAGTTGGTGTTTATGTTCATACTAATGGTCAAGTGGCGGCTCTGGTGGAAGTCAATTGTGAGACTGATTTTGTCGCCCGTAGTCCAGAATTTCAGCAGTTTGTTCATGATTTAGCGATGCAGGTAGTGGCGATGAATCCGCTTTATTTATCGGTTGAAGAGATATCTCGCCGAGTGATTGCCAAAGAAAAAGAAATTTATCTGGAGCAACTCAAGCAAGAGAAAAAGCCAGTTAAGGTAATTGAAAAAATTATTGAAGGAAAATTAGAAAAATATTATCAAGAAGTTTGTTTATTAAAACAACCTTTTATTAAAGATGATAAAATAACTATTGAAGAATTACTTAACCAAAAAATAGCTAAAATTGGCGAAAATATTGTGATAAAGAGGTTTGTAAGATATAGCTTATGATAAATAATTTTTTATGAAATACAAACGCGTTTTACTTAAAGTTTCTGGCGAAATTTTTGCTGGTAAAAGAGTTTTTGGCATTGATTTTGATAGTATTCATAAAGTAGCCAAAGAAATTGCTTGTCTTTGTCACTTAGGTACCGAAATAGGAATTGTCGTGGGGGGCGGTAATATTTTCCGCGGTCGAATGGTTAAAAATCACCAGTTAGAAAAAACTACAGCTGATTATATGGGAATGGTAGCCACTGTTTTAAATGCTTTGGCGTTGCAATCAATTTTAGAAATTAAAGAGAAAATTCCTACCCGGGTGCAAACTGCTTTGACGATGCAAGAAGTAGCTGAACCTTATATCCGGCGCCGGGCAATACGACATTTAGAAAAAGGACGAATTGTGATTTTTGCTGGCGGTTCAGGTAATCCTTATTTTACCACTGATACTGCCGCTTCATTGCGGGCTTTGGAAATCAAGGCTGATGTTTTACTTAAAATGACTGATAAGGTTGATGGTGTTTATTCCGGCGATCCTTTAAAAGATAAAAAGGCAAAAAAATTTGCTAAGTTATCATTTAGAGAAGCCTTAGTTAAACGGCTCAAAGTAATGGACAGCACGGCCTTTAGTTTATGTTTGGACAATCAACTGCCGATTGTGGTCTTTAAATTTCAACCGGGCAATTTAGTCAAAATTATTAAAGGAGAAAAAGTTGGGACAATTGTTAATTAAAAATTATTTAGAGATTATGAAAATAGCCGAAGTCCAATTTTATGACTGGGATAAGCCATATGATTTTAGTTTTGAAGATGATTTAGGTCTTAAAGTTGGTGATCAAGTAATAATTAAAACTGATTTGGGGTTAGAAATGGGGGAAGTGAAAAGAGTGCAAAACCTTGAAGAAAACGAACAAGAATTAGATTTTTTAAAGCCAATTTTACGTAAAGCTAATTTGACTGATAAAGAAAAAGTCCAGGAAAAAGGGAAAAAGAAAGAAGAAGCACTTAATTGGTGTAAAAAAATAATCACCAAGCATAATTTAGATATGAAATTGATTGATGTTTATCATTCTTTTGACGGCGGCAGAATAACTTTTACTTTTACTTCTCCAGGGAGGGTTGATTTTCGTGAATTAGTTAAGGGCCTAACCCGTCATTTTCAAAAATCAGTTCGGCTTCACCAACTAGGGATTAGAGATGAAGCAAAAATTAGCGGTGATATTGGTTTGTGTGGTCGAAATCTCTGCTGTAAAACTGTCTTAAAGGCTTTGGAAAATATTAGTTCTGATCTAGTGCGACTTCAGCAACTGACCCAACGCGGTTCAGATAGAGTTTCGGGCATTTGTGGTCGTTTAATGTGCTGTTTGGCTTATGAGCAGGAATTATACAAAGAAATGAGCCAGGGCTTGCCAGAAATCGGCGCGGCGATAGAAACTGAGAAAGGTAAAGGCAAAGTTGTTGGCTGGCAGGTCTTGC
>JAGUWE010000129.1 GCA_020062525.1 Patescibacteria group bacterium
CAAAAAGAATACCTATGAGCACCAATTGAATCTTTTTAAATTGCCTAAGAGTAAATTGTTGTTTAT
Organism: Patescibacteria group bacterium; assembly: GCA_020062525.1. GTDB lineage: Bacteria > Patescibacteriota > Patescibacteriia > JAACEG01 > JAGUWE01 > JAGUWE01. The sequence goes on from JAGUWE010000129.1 coordinate 67, forward strand.
ACCAGATTAATTTATATAAAATATATGAAACAAAAAAGACAATTTGTCCAACCATAAAAATCAAAGAAACTATCCCTAAGCCAGTACGAATGTCAGGATAATAACCCCAAAAATATTTTAAAACTCCTTTAATAATTAAGGGAGTTGTTAAATTAAGAAAAACAAAAATAAAAGTCAAACTATAACAGGAAATCAAAAATTTTTTAAACTTTTTTTCTTCATTTAATAGTACAATTACAACCTGAAGTCCAAAAACAACCATAATTATCACGCAACTGTAGAAAATTTTAAATAAAGCAAGAGCAATTTTTGGATCTTGGATATTATAAACAAGCGAATAACCCAACAACCAAAAAGATACAAAAAGAGTAAAAAGAAAAAAACTAATATTAATTCTGGCTTTTTTATTTTTAAACCAGATAAAAAAACCTAATAATAAACAATTCAAGCCCACAAAAAAATTTGGGTAAGAATAGGGATTGATTGAATCTAAAAACATAAAATTAATTTAATTTTTGATAATATTATATCAAATAATCTCAAGGGTTGCACTTATAAGCAATAGATAACCAATGCCCAAGGGATGATTAAGATAAGGGCTAAAAATACTGGTAATAGCAATAATTAAAATTCCCAGCAAAAGGCCAAATATTAGTTTTTTTTCTTGGTTATAATCATTCTGTTTTTTAAATTTCTGCCAACCAGTTTGCCAAATTTTGAAAATTAAAATTAAATAAGCAATCAAACCAAGAAGACCTAATTTAAGCCAAATATCTAAATAGCCCCACTCAAAAGCATAAGTTGTATAAAGGCCGCTTTGACTGCGAGAAAGCTGACGTGGGTCCTGGCTTTGATAAGTCACGGTTTTACCAAAGCCAGAGCCCGTTAGAAAATCATTTTTTACCGCCTGCCAAAGAGGACCCAATAAATTCCAACGGCTTTGAGCTGCTACTTCGTCTAAATCAGTTGTTCTTTTGCTTAACATACTAGCCAATGAGACCTCGGCTGGCGGCGGATAAGGAAATTTAACTACCAAAAAAATTAAAATTAAACTAAAAACAGCTATGCCTAAACAATAAATTGATAACCTAATTATTTCTTTAAATTTTGCTTGTTGATAAAAAATTATTAGTGTCAAAAAAATTACCAAGCCAGCCAGAAACCCAATCCAAAAACTGCGCGATAAAGAAACAATAATTGCACTTAAAAGAAAAATATTAAAAATAAAAAGTTGTGTTTTAGTTGACTTTAGCCAAACAAAATTCTCCTTAAATCGCCAAAAAATATAAGAAAGTAAAACAAAAAAGGCAATTAAAATATAAATTTGGGACTGGAAAAAAATACGGTAAAAACCAGTAGCGGACATCTGGGACACCTCTGCAAGGCCTGCTGTCCTTAACCAACGGTAAATAGACCACGTTTCTATCATTTGATGCGAAAAAATAAAAAGCAAGACAAAAGTTTTTAGGCATAAAATTAAAACTGAGGCCAAAAAAATCTGGAGAATGTTTCTTGTTTGCTCGCTTGAAATAATGGTGTCAAAAAAAACAAAAACGAGGAAAAAATATAGCCAGCCGTTAGCATCAAAAAAAACATTGGCAAAAGTATTATTCTGCAAAAAGCCATTCATTATTCCCCAAATTAAAAAAACAAAAATTAAAAGATACCATTTAAATAAATTACTTTGCCTTATTTTGAAATATGACCCAAAGTTTTTATTTTGCACGTAGTAGACGACAATTTTAGCCAACCAAACACTAACCAAAATTAAAAATAAAGCAATCCGCAACGAGACTAATAAACCATTAAGCTCTAAATAAAATAAATAACCCTTACTGGCAACAAAAAGTTCGGCTAACACAATATAAACGCCATATTCCAATTTTTCTAAACTTAAAAATAAAGTGGCTAAAACAATAGCAAAAAAAACAAGTTGGCCAACCAACGGCTCGAGATAACCAATCAAAGACAGTAGCTCAAAAAAAGCTAAACTAACCAAAGCGAGCCTGAAGTATTTACCAAAAAGATTTTCCATATAATTATTAGCCTCTGTTTGTTTTCTTAAATGCCAAATGTCTAATTTCCAATCCCCAATGAAATGACTAAATTTTAAATATATTTAGACATTCGGGAATTTCATTGGAAATTAGAAGTTGGAAATTAGAAATTTTCTATATCTTTCCTTGCGGCCTTGGTTTGATATCCAGTAATTGACTCAAATAAGCCAAAAGTAAACTGATTGGTTGAAGCACAAGTAGCCCCCAGTGGGTCAATCTACTATGATATTTTTTAAAATAAATTAGCATCCCGTGATTAAATTGCTTTTGTTTTTCTAAACTTAATTTTTGTTCAAAACTTTTTCCTTCATAATGAACAATTTTAGTGACCGGCGTGTAAAAAATCGTCTCACCCGCTTTTCTTATTCTTTGACACAAATCAACATCCTCCCACCAAAGCCAATAATCCTCATTCCAACCATTAATCTTTTCAAAAATTTCACGTCGAATAAAAAGAAAGGTGCCCATAACCTGCTGAACGGCTTGTTCTCTGGTATAATCAAAATCTTTGGCCAAATAACTTTTAATTGGTGGTAACCAAGTTAAAAAATGATGTAATTTAAGAAGGATAAAAAATTGGGACCAAAAAGAAGGATCTCTTTTAATATTATTTTGTCGCTGACCGTCGGGATAAATAAGTTGACAAGTAGAAGCGGCGATTCCGGGATGCTTTTCCATAAAACTTACTAATTTATTAGCTGAATCTTCAATAGATTCCATGTCCGGATTCATAAACAATAAATAGCGCCCTTTCGCAATTTTAGCGCCTTGATTATTGGCTTTGGCAAAACCGGCATTAAAATCATTAAGAATTAATTTTAAATTCGGTTGATTATTGACCAATTCCCTCAACATTTCTTGTGAACCATCAGTTGAATTATTATCAACAACGATGGCTTCAAAAGAAATATCTTGGGTTTTTTCAAAAATCGAAGCCAAACATTTTTTAAGCAAGCTCTTAACATTCCAATTAACAATAATAATTGAGAAATCCATATAAAGAAAGTTAATTCTTTATATTAAATATAACAAATCTAATTGAAAATTGAAAATTAAATTATCAATGAGTGAATTTTAAATAAAGTTCTTTAATTGATTTCTCTTGAGTTGCCAAATCTAAACCCGACCTCCTAAGTCGAGCTTTTTCCTGGCGAATAAATTTTCTGATTGATTGAGGTAACTTATGGCGTCTCATATAAATAAAAATGTCATTCTAAATTAATTTCAGAATCTTAAAAATTATAAATAAGACCCTAAAACAAGTTCAGGATGACAAAATGATATTAATTTTACCTTGCCGCGATAATGCTTCTCTTGTAAAGTTCTAAATTTTCTAAAGCAATACCAGTGCCTTTAGCAACACAAAGCATTGGTTCGTCGGCCACAAAAGCCTGAACGCCCGTAGCACGTGTTAAAAGCTTATCAATATTTCTCAACTGACTGCTGCCGCCCGAAAGAATCATTCCTTTATCAATTACATCAGCTGATAATTCTGGGGGGGTCTTCTGCAAGACAGATTTAACAGCAGAAATAATGCCATTTAATTCTTCTTGAATTGCCTCGGTGATATCATCGGAAGTAACGGTCACAATTTTTGGTAGTCCAGTAATCATATCTCGGCCCTTGACTTCCATTTTAAGTTTTTCTTCTAAATACATAGCTGAGCCAATGCTAATTTTAACCTCTTCTGAAGTTCTTTCACCAATAGCCAAAGAATATTTTTTGCGAATATATTCAGCAATGGCAGCGTCAAATTTATTACCACCGATACGAACAGAGGTAGCAGCCACAATTCCGCCTAAAGAAATGACAGCAATTTCTGAGGTACCGCCGCCAATATCAATTGTCATATGTCCTGAAGCACTGCCAATCGGAATATTAGCACCGATGGCTGCCACAATTGGTTCTTTAATGATATAAGCGGCTTTGGCTCCGGCGGCCACAGTGGCATCAATAACAGCTCTTTTTTCAGTTGAGGTGATGCCAGCTGGCACGGCAATCATAACTTCCGGCCTAAAAAATCTGATTCTACCCAACGCCTTATTAATAAAATAGCGAAGCATGGCTTCGGTAGTTTTATAGTCAGCAATCACGCCGTCTTTTAAAGGACGGCTGGCAATAATCGTGTCTGGCGTGCGGCCAATCATTTCTTTGGCCTCAATACCTACAGCCAAAACCTCACCGTCAGTCAAGGAAATTGCTACTACCGATGGCTCATTAATCACAATCCCCCGTTTGGGAATATAAACCAAAACAGTGGTGGTGCCTAAGTCAATGCCAATTTTCTTTTGAAACATACAATTAAAATGTCAAATGTCAAAACTCAAATGTCAAAAGTCAAAAATCAAAAGTTTATTTGAAATTGGGACTTTGACATTGGGATTTGTTTCTGTATTTCCAAAAATACTTCAGCCACTCTTTAATATGAATTCTCGTTACTTTATCAAATAAACTTTCCAACCAATTAGTGTCGGCTGATTCACGACGATGAAGATGAATTACCTGAGCTGGCGCCACATAATAAACCTGATAGTCATTTAACCAAAAACGTTTGGCCCAGTCAACATCACTAAAATAGAGATAAAATCTTTCATCAAAAAGTCCAACTCTTTCCAAGGCGTCTTTTCTCACTACTAAAGCACTGCCTAATAGCCAATCAACCGGCTTTGTTTCGTTATGATCCCAATTTTTCATCAAATACCAATCAATTTTTTTTCGGGCAAAAGGCAACCTGCCTAAAGGAGTTCGTCGAAATACTGGAATTAAAAATTTTGGGAAACGAAAACATGAGTACTGTAAACTACCATCGGCATTAATAAGTTTTGGTCCAGCCAGTCCTACTTGAGGATGTTGCTCCATAAAATCATATAATTTATCAATTGAGCCCGGCAATGGTTTGATATCAGGATTAAAAATAAAAAGATACTTTCCCTTCGCCTTTTTGATTGCCAAATTATTACCGGCCGAGTAACCAAGATTTTGTTTTGATTCAATTAACCTAATTTTAGGATTGGTTAGATAAAGCGATTTCATTATTTCCACACTGCTATCTTGGGAATTATTATCAACCACAATAATCTCAAAATCAAAGGGCAGGTTTAATTCTAAAATATTCTTAAGGCAATATTTCAAAAGTCCGCGAGTGTTATAATTAACGATGACAATGGAAAGATCCATATTTCAACTTAAAAGTTAATCCGCCGACTAGTGGAAAAAGTTAAAAATTACTTAAACCACCCAAACAATTCTTTGTTAGAAACTTTTTTATGCTTTATGATAATTTTTCTTTTCTTAATCATCGCAGGTAATTTTTGAAAAATTACTGGAATTGCTTTTAGGGTCTTTGGTTCAAAAAATAAAATATATAAAAATTTAATCAACTCATAAACAAAGATATAAGGGAAAAGCCAAAAAAAATTATACCAAGTTAAATTTTTCGTTAAGACAAACCAGTGATTTTTGTAAGAATGGAAATTAACAAACTTATTTTTTTGTTGGCGATATCCAATTGTTGATAAATCAAATCCGGCTCCGACTCCTTGGGCGCTTCGATCGTGATAAGCAACGGCCGGCGGCAGATACCAGATCTCCCAACCATAAAGCCGTAGCCGATAGTTTAAATCAACATCTTCTTTGTAGGAAAAAAAATCCTCATCAAAATATTCCTGACCAATCTTTACTTCTTCTAAAGCTAAGCGACGGTAAAATGCCGCTGTAGCTGAAATGCCAAATACCTGATGAGCTTCATCAAATTGTCCTTTGTCCTCTTGGCCAGCGCCCAATTCAATAACTTGCTGGGTCTTAAAAATTTTCTGTCCGACTGAATCAATTATTTTAGTTTTCCCCTTATCTTTCAATTTTAAAAGTTTTCCGCCGACTAAGGCCGCTTTTTTATGTTTGTCCATAAATTCAACTAATTGGGCCAAAAAATCTGGTTCCAAAATAACATCCTGATTTAAAATTAAAACATAATCACTTTGAGTTTCTTGAATACCGATGTTATGTCCTTTGGCAAAACCCAAATTTTCTTGATTTTTAATGAGCCGAATTTGGGGATAATCTTTTTCAAAAAATGAGACCGTCCCGTCCGAAGAGCCATTATCAATAACTAAAATTTCAAAGTCTTTAAAGGTCTGGGCAAAAACTGAAGCCATTAAGGGCTCAAGATGTTTTTCACCATTCCAAGTAACAAGACTAATAGCGACTTTTTTATAAAAAGACATATTTATTACCTTGTTTTTTTGGTTACATAAAAACCTAAATATTTGCCCAGCATCA
>JAGUWE010000023.1 GCA_020062525.1 Patescibacteria group bacterium
AAAAAGGATTTGGATTTTGGATTTGGATTTGCTACAATAATTTTGAGTCTAGCAGAAGCATTAGAAGCATTCTTTTCAAGAAACAAAAATTTAGTCGGGTTTCTTTGAAGTTTGGAGACTTGAAGTTTTATTTGTTTTTAAAATTTAACTGGTCGGTTTCGGTCAGTTTTTTATTCGGCATAAATTTTACAAGGGTTGCCAAAAAGAAAGAAATGAGATAAGATAACCCTATAGAAATTTTAAATTTAAAATTAATTTATTTATGCTTAGAACTCACACTTGCGGCCAGTTACGGAAAAAAGATGTCGGCAAAGTGGTGACGCTTGGCGGCTGGGTGCATCGCCGGCGCGATCACGGGGGAGTGATTTTTATTGATTTGCGCGACCGTTACGGTCTGACGCAGCTGACTTTTGATCCTAAAATTTCAAAAACCACTTGGCAGGAGGCGGATAAATTGCGCTCCGAATGGGTGATTAAAATTGAAGGCCGGGTAACCAAGCGGCCTAAGGAAATGGTAAATAAAAAACTTCCGACCGGTGAAATTGAAATCAAAGGGGAGAAGCTGGAAATTTTGTCTCAGGCCAAAACTCCACCATTTGAAATTGATGAGGAAAAAGCTCATCAAATCAATGAAAATATCCGGTTGCGCTACCGTTTTTTGGACTTGCGCCGCCGGAAACTTCAGGAAATTTTAGAAAAACGAGACAAAGTTATTCAGTATATCCGCGATTATTTTCACCAACGCGATTTTATTGAAATTCAGACCCCGATTTTAGCCAACTCTTCGCCTGAAGGAGCGCGTGATTATTTGGTGCCGTCGCGACTTTATCCTGGTAAATTTTATGCTCTGCCGCAAGCGCCGCAACAATTTAAGCAACTGCTGATGGTGGCCGGTTTTGATAGGTATTTTCAAATCGCGCCTTGCTTTCGCGATGAAGATCCGCGCGCTGACCGCCATCCAGGCGATTTTTATCAACTTGATTTAGAAATGAGTTTTGTTGAGCAAGAAGATGTTTGGCAGACGATTGAGCCCTTAATGATTCAGCTTTCTCAAAAATTTAGCGATAAAAAAATTAAGAAAAAACCTTTTCCGCGTTTGACCTGGCGCGAAGCAATGGCCAAATACGGCTCTGACAAGCCAGATCTGCGCTTTGATTTGCCAATTGAGGATATTAGTGATTTGGTTAAAAATTTTGGTTTTTCGGTTTTTACCCAAGCAATTAAAGAAGGCGGGGTTGTTCATGCCTTAAAAATTGACGGCGGCGCTAAATTTAGTCGCAGTCAAATTGACCAACTAACTGGGATTGCTCGTCAAAATAAAGCCAAGGGCTTGGCTTATATTGTGGTTAAGGAAAAAAATGAGTTTAACTCCCCAATCATTAAATTTTTAGGTGATAAGTTAACCAAAGAAATCGCGAAGTTTATTAGGGCTAAATCGGGCGACATTATCTTTTTTGGCGCTGACAAATGGCTCGTTGTTTGCAAGGCTTTGGGAGCTGTGCGCGATGAATGCGGCCGGAGTTTAGGCCTTAAAGATAATAAATTAGTTGCCTGGGCCTGGGTTTATAATTTTCCGCTTTATGAATATAATGAAGAAGAAAAAAAGATTGATTTTTCCCACAATCCTTTTTCTCTGCCCCAGGGCGGACTGCGAGCTCTGGAAAAAAAAGATCCTTTGGCAGTTTTGGCTTATCAATACGATTTAGTTTGCAATGGTTATGAAATTTCTTCCGGCGCTATTCGCAATTATGAGCCGAAAATTATGTATAAGGCCTTTGAGATAGCCGGTTATACTAAAGAGGAAGTTGATAAAAAGTTCGGCCATATGATTCGGGCTTTTTCTTATGGCGCACCACCTCATGGCGGTTTTGCCCCAGGAATTGACCGTCTGATGATGATTCTTTTTGATTGTGATTCAATTCGCGATATCTATGCTTTCCCTAAGGATGGCCAAGCCCGCGATCTGATGCTCGAAACACCAAGCGAAGTGGAAGAAAAACAACTTAAAGAATTAAAGATAAAGTTGGATTTGGGATGACATGAGGGCACCCCGCATTCTACTTGTAAAAAACACCCGCCAGGATGTTTTTTGATTTATGACTTGACAATTTACTTGACAATTGCGTCTTGATGCTTGACAATTATTTAAACAATATTTATACTACCCTTATATGGATATAAAAGAAAAAATAAAAAAATTTTTAATGGCAAAAAAACGGGCAACCGCCACGGAAATGGCCCGACATTTTGGCTTTACCCGGCAATACGCAAGCCAAATTTTGCGCCTTATGACAAATGCTAACGAAATAGTAAAATTTGGCTCAACTAGGTCGGCTTTTTATGTTTTACCAGAGTTTATTGATGAAATTGGGCCTTCGGCTATTAATAACCGATTTAAAAATAAAAACTTGAAGGAACACGAGGTTTTTGATGATTTGATTTCTAAAATGCCTGCTTTTCGCAATGTTTTGGAAAATGTGCGCGATATAGTCCACTACGCATTTTCGGAAATGCTCAATAATGCCATTGAGCATTCGTGTTCGAAAAACATTGAGGTTAAAATGGAAATTAGCGGGGGTAAAATCAGGTTTTTGGTGAGTGATTTTGGCATTGGCGTATTTCGCAATGTAATGAAACAGCGTCACCTTAAATCAGAATTAGAGGCGATGCAGGATTTATTAAAAGGCAAAACAACCACCGATCCGAAAGCCCATACAGGTGAAGGTATTTTTTTCACTTCAAAAGCAGTCGACCGTTTTATTTTAGAAAGTTTTGGATATCAAATGGTTATTGATAATATAATTCCTGATGTTTTTTTTCAAAAAAAGAAACAAACTAATCGGGGCACAAGCGTCATTTTTACCATTGCGCTCAATAGCGACCATCATCTTAATAAGATATTTGAGAGTTTCCAGTCTCGACCGAATAGCTATGCTTTTGACAAAACAGAGATTCATGTCCGATTGTTTACTATGGGCGCCATCTATGTTTCTAGGTCGCAAGCGCGCCGCATATTAGCCGGTCTGGAGAAATTCAAAAAAATTATTCTTGATTTTAATCATGTACCAACTATAGGCCAAGCATTTGCTGATGAAATTTTTAGAGTTTTTCAATCCCGCCATCCAGATATTTCTATTAAACCAATTAATATGAACGAAACGGTAGAATTTATGATTAAACGAGCAGAGGGATTAAAAAAATAATTAAATTTTTACCTCCGCTACATACAAGTACCCCCCTCTCCCTTAATTTAGTTCCAATGGTCTCCACTAGACGACCCGAGTATTGACAAAAAACTCAATTGTGCTATATTGCTATTAATTATGGAAAATACGACCAAGAGACAATTAAATAATTTATTATTAAGCGGTCTTTTGCTTTTGTTGGCAAAAGAGCGGTTTTTTGTTTGAATTTTATGGCAGATTAATTAGCTAAATTCAAATAAAAAACGGCTCTGAGAAAAAGGCCGTTTTTTAATTTCGCACCTTGAAAATCTAAACCAATAAACCCTCACGCCATACTATTTGGTGTGCGGGTAAAAGGAGGGAGGAAAGATGAAAAAAGTCAAAATTTTTGACACAACTTTAAGAGACGGAGAACAAGCACCAGGTTTTTCTCTAACAGTGCCGGAAAAGATTCAGTTGGCCCATCAGCTTAAACGTTTGGGTGTTGATATAATTGAGGCTGGTTTTCCCATTGCCAGCGAAGGGGATTTTGAAGCGGTGAGCTTGATTGCCAAGGAAGCCCAAAAAGAAGCGGGCTGGCCGATTATTTGCGGCTTGGCCAGATGCCGACAGCAGGATATTGCTCGTTGTTTTGAGGCAGTGCAATTTGCCCCCAGGCATCGCATTCATATTTTCATCGCTTCATCATCAATCCATATGGAGAAAAAATTAAAAATGGAACCGGCCAAAGTCCTTAAATTAGCTGCCGAAAGCGTTAAATACGCTAAATCCTTTTGTTGCGATGTTGAATTTTCTCCGGAAGATGCTACTCGAGCCGAAAGAGATTTTTTGGCCGAAATGGTTCGTTTGGTGATTGAAGTTGGCGCAACTACCGTTAATATTCCCGACACCGTGGGCTATAGCCATCCCGAGGAATTCGCCGACCTTATTTCTTATCTTAAGCATAATGTGCCCAATATCGGCAAGGCAGTAACCAGCGTTCATTGCCACAACGACTTGGGATTGGCCGTGGCTAATTCTCTGGCTGCGATTAAGGCCGGAGCCGAACAAGTTGAGGTTTGTCTTAATGGGGCAGGCGAGCGGGCTGGCAATGCGGCCCTTGAGGAAGTGGTGATGAATCTTAAAACGAGAAAAAGTTTTTATCAGGTAGAAACGAACATTAACACGCCCGAAATCGGACCAGCTAGCCGACTTTTGACTCGCCTTACCGGCGTTGCTGTTCAACCGAACAAAGCCATTGTCGGCGCCAACGCCTTCAAGCATGAGGCCGGAGTTCATCAGCACGGGGTCATTAAAGAGCGAACAACTTATGAAATTATGGATCCAAAAAAAATTGGTTGGGAGGGAGAATCTCTGGAAATTGGCAAACATTCGGGCTTGCATGGCATAAAAAAGAAACTTACAGAACTGGGCTTTACGCCGGATGAAAGACAAATCATTGATATTTATCAAAAGGTTATGGCACTGGCCGACAAGAAAAAAGTGATTTATGAAGAAGATTTAGTAACTTTAGCCGAAGAAACTTTTGGTAAAAACGAGGAAAAGATAAGATTGGTGGATGTCAAAATCTTAACCGGCACAAAAATTGAGCCAACAGCTATTGTTCAGCTCCAAGTTAATGGTTTGGAGTCCTTTGAGGTTATCGGTCATGGCAACGGTCCGGTTGATGCCACATTTAAGGCAGTTCAGCAAGTTATCAGAAAGTTTATTAAGAAAAAGATAGAGCTGGAAATTTACGACCTAACTAACCTGACCAAAGGGACCGACGCCTTCGCTTCGGCTTTTGTCCAGTTAAAATCTGGTAAACGCCTTGTTCGCGGCCGTTTCGTTCATACCGATGTGGTATTGGCCAGTCTCGGCGCTTATCTTCAGGCTCTAAACCGTCTTTTGCGAACCTAACGAATTTATACCCAGACAATTTGTCTGGGTATTTTTTTCTCTTTTGTTTCTTTTTTTTCTATTTTATGATAAAATAAAATCAAGTCGAGATTATTATTGTTCGAAAAATAAATAATTTATGAAAATAAGCCGGCTTCAGCGTTACATTCTGCTTAACTGCTATTTGGCTAAAAGGGACAGGCTTCTAAAGAAAAAACTTTTCTCTTTTTATGGAAAAGCGGTCAAGAAACCCAAAGCCAAGGATATTAACGATATTATTACCAGAAGTATTAACCTTTTAATCAAAAAAGATTTGACTGTCGGTTTTGGCTCAAAAACCAGCCAGAAATGGTATATTAGAGAAATTAAATTGACACCGGCCGGCAGAAAATTAGCCAAGAAATTTTTAGGCGAACAAAGAAAATTACCGTTTAAAAAATAATACTTACTTTATAAAAAGGTCGAATACATTTAGTATTTAGTATTTAGTAATTAGTAATTTTTATCTTATGTCTATCCCTAAAAAATTACTTAAAATTTTGGACGAAAAAAAAATCAAACACGAAATTTTACGTCACAAGACCGTTTATACGGCTTTTGATTTAGCTCAGACCTTAGGTAAAAAATTGACTGAGGTGGCTAAAACCTTGGCGTTGAAAGCGGACAAGCGTTATATTTTAGTGGTCTTGCCAGCTTCTCACCGGGCTGATTTAAAAAAATTAGCCAAATTACTCAAAGTCAAGAAAATTGACATTATTAAAGAAACTGAAATGAGCAAGGTTTTCAAAGTCAAGCCCGGTGCTATTGTGCCTTTTGGCAGTTTTCACGGCGTGCCGGTTTTTATTGACAAAGCACTCCTTCGCAGCAAAGTCATTATTGCCAGTGCCGGAACTTTTTCAGAGTCGTTGCGGCTTAAAACTAAAGATTTGCTTTTGGCTGGAGCGGAAAAATTAGAAAGTTTCAGTAAGCCCCATCAATTTAAAAAACCAAAAGTCAAAAAGGTTAAGAAAGCGGTTAAGAAGGTTAAAAAGTCAGTTCGCAGGAAAAAGAAATAATTTTTTTGTTTTATTTATGCATAAAGTTAAACTCGAGGTGTTTGAAGGGCCGCTGGCGCTTCTTCTTAAATTAATTGAAGATGAAGAATTAGATATCACCAAAATTTCTTTAGCCCGGGTGACGGATCAATATTTAGAGTATCTAAACCAGCTTTCAGACCGCCAGCCAGAAGAGTTAGCGGATTTTTTAGTGATTGCCACCAAACTTCTGCTGATTAAATCGCAGATTCTCTTGCCAACCTTGTCAATTGAAGATGAAAATGAGTCCCGGGATTTGGCTGAGCAGCTGAAGATTTACAAAGAATTCTTGGAAGCCAGCCGGCAAATTCAAAAGATTATTAACCAAAAGAAATTTTTATTTTTCCGACCACGCGTTTTAATAGAAACATCAGTTTTCTCCCCGCCCCAAAAAATTTCTCCCGAAACATTTAAAAACGTTTTCTTAAAAGTTTTAGGCCAGATTGAACCAATAGTGAAGCTGCCCGAAGAAGAGATTAAACGAGTTATTACTTTGGAGGAAAAAATTGCCCAAATCCAAAATTTGATTTTCAATAAACTCTCTGTTAATTTTAAAGAGGTAATTGCCAGCGTTCAATCAAAAACTGAAATTATTGTTAGTTTTCTCGCTTTATTGGAGTTAGTTAAACAACGTCAAATTATAATTCAACAAGAAAATATTTTTGAGGAAATAGTGATTAGAAAAATATAATTTTATATTCAAATAATAATTAGTTTCTACGAGTTTCTATTAGTTTCTATGAATTTCAGAAACTTATAGAAATTAGCTTCGCGAAATTAATGGAAACTTCTTATTGCTTTGACGCTTATTGTATAAATCTATGTCCAATTTAAAATCACAAATTGAAAGTTTATTATTTGTGGCGGCTAAATCACTATCTTTAAGAAAAATTGTCGAGCTGACAGAGTCGTCCAAGGGAGAAGTTAAAAACGTTTTACAGGAACTAATGAAGCAATACCAACAAGAAAAGAAAGGCATTCAGATTGTCAAAAATTTATTCAGCTACCAAATGACGACCGCAGGGGAAAATGGCAAGTTAATCAAAAAATTTTTAAAAGATGAAATTTCTGGGGAATTGACTCCGCCTTCTTTGGAGACCCTAACCACTATTGCCTATCGCGGTCCGCTGACTAAAATAGAAATTGAAAAAATTAGAGGTGTTAATTGCAGCTTGATTTTAAGAAATTTAATGATGAGGGGGTTAGTTGAGCCGCAGGATGGCAAAAATCTTAAAAAAGAAGAGGAGGGCAATTATCTTTCAGGAGAAACTTATTATGGTCTGACTTTTGATTTTTTGCGTTATTTAGGACTAAGTGAAGTAAGCAACTTGCCAGATTATGAAAAATTAAGGAACAATGAAAATTTGGAGAAGTTGTTAGGGAATTAGTTATCAATTAATTCAAAATTTAAAAATCAAAGTGTAAAATGACAGTGTAAAATTTTAAAATTCCTAATTAACCTAATGTCTAATTATTCTAATCAAATCCTAATGACTAAATGACAAAAATGATTTAGAGATTTATTTAATAATTTGGACATTAGTCATTCCTTAGGTTAATTAGGTCAATTAGAATAATTAGAGTAATTTAAGACAGTCATTTTTATTTTTGATATTTGCATTTTGATATTTTGTTATGCTTGGTTTAATCTTTAGCTTAATCATCACTACTTTTCTTAATCAATCATCTCAACCATCTTTACCCAGCAAGACCAACAGTGAGCCGGTTAAAATAAATCAAACTAGTCTCGGCATTAAAACAACTGCCAAAAGTATGGTGGCGGTTGACGAGAAAAGCGGCAAAATTTTGTTCGCCAAAAATCCCAGCCAAATTTTGCCGATTGCCAGTATCACTAAATTAATGTCGGCCTTAGTTTTTTTAGACCATAATCCCGGCTGGGAAAAAGAAGTTGAAATAAAAGAAGAAGATAAAGAAACATGGGGGCGAATTTATTTAGGAAAGGGCGAAAAAGTAGCTGTTCGTGATTTATTCTATTCGGCTTTAGTTGGTTCAGCTAATCAAGCAGTTTTAGCTTTAGTGCGTTTAACTGGATTAACAAAGGAGCAATTTATCCAAGAGATGAATCAAAAGGCAAAACAGTTTGGCATGAATCAAACCACCTTTGTTGAACCAACTGGATTGGAGGCCCAAAACCAATCAACCACTTTTGACTTGGTTAAATTATTAGATAAGGCCTTAAAACAAGAAGAAATTAAAAAAGCCCTGACAACCAAGACCTATACTTTTAGGACTCGCAACCATCGTTCCCAAACCATAACCGTTATTAATACCGATAGATTACTTGATAGTTTTCTTAATGACAAAAAATTGGGCTATCAAATTCTTGGCGCCAAAACTGGTTCTTTAGAAGAAGCCGGTTACTGTTTTGTAGCTAAAATTCAAAAGGATAATCAGCCGATCATCGTGGCAAGTCTTAGTAGCGCCACGAGTGGGGATCGTTTTCAAGAAATTAAGGGCTTAGCCAACTGGGTTTATGAAAATTACGAATGGTCAAAGAGCACCAAGTAGAGAGTTGTTATTTTTAAACTAATTTGCTAAAATGAAATTACTAAAATTAATTAAATAATTTATGACAGGAACAAAATCTTTACTTATTTTAGCTAATTGGAAAATGCAGCTTAATAATGCCGAAAGCCTTGCTTTATTTAAAGAAATAGATGAAGAATTAAAAGGACTAAAAAATACCGAGGGCATGGGGGTAATTATTTGTCCTTCTTTTACGGCTTTGCCCGAGATTGCTAAATTAATCCCTGAGACAAAAATTAAATTAGGCGCCCAAGATGTTTTTTGGGAACAAGTCGGCGTCTATACGGGTGAGGTTTCTCCAGAAATGCTAAAAGAATGTAATTGTCAATATGTGTTAGTTGGTCACTCTGATCGCCGGACTTATCTTAAGGAAACAGACGAAATGGTCCATTTGAAAATTAAAGCGACCTTGGCGAGCTTGCTGAGTCCAGTTATTTGTGTAGGAGAGACCT
This sequence comes from Patescibacteria group bacterium, assembly GCA_020062525.1. GTDB lineage: Bacteria > Patescibacteriota > Patescibacteriia > JAACEG01 > JAGUWE01 > JAGUWE01. The sequence goes on from JAGUWE010000023.1 coordinate 9,136, forward strand.
TTAAAGAAAGGCAATTAGGGAGAAAGGATTATGTAGTTATTCGGCAAGTAACTCAAGCCCTTTCTGGCATTGACCTTATTTTAGATTCAACCCAATTAATCATTGCTTATGAGCCGGTCTGGGTGATTGGTTCGGGTCAGGCCATTGATTCAGAGGAAGCTGAATATATGCATCAGGTTATTAAACAATCCTTGATTGATTTATACCCCATGAAAATAGTTGAAAATTGTTTTAGAATCATCTACGGTGGCAGTATTAACAGCCAAATTGTTAAATCATTTTTAGTTCAGCCCCATATTGACGGTGTCTTGGTTGGCGGCGCCAGTTTAAACAAAGAAGAATTTATTGGCATTATTAAAGAAGCGATCAAAGTGCAGAAATTTAAGTAAATTATTTAATAAACTTATGTTAGTTCATATTAAAGAAATTGTGCCCCGAGCCAAACGGGATGGCTATGCCATTGGGGCTTTTAATACCACTAATTTAGAAGTCACTCTAGGAATTATTCGAGCAGCGGTAGCCAAACATTCACCGGTTATTATTCAGGTTAGTGAAACAACTATTAAATATGCTGGCCTTAAACCAATTACTCACATTGTGGAGACAATTGCTAAAAACGAAGCGGTCAATGTGCCAGTAGCTTTACATTTAGATCATGGCAAAAGTTTTCGTTCGGTAGCTGAGTGTATCAATGCTGGTTTTTCTTCAATTATGATTGATGCTTCTGATTTGCCCCTGGACGAAAATGTAATTCTTACCAAACAGGC
>JAGUWE010000013.1 GCA_020062525.1 Patescibacteria group bacterium
AAATTTTGGAATTTAATCTTTTTCTTTTTTTCTTTTAATTTAATTTTTTAAAATAAAGCAAGCAGAAATTTAATAATAAAAAAGCGGCGAAAAGAAACCATGCCGCAATAATACAAAAAATCTGAGAAAAATTTATTTTTCCCCAAACTTGCAAAAATCTTCCACATTTTTACCTAAATTCTCCAAATCTTTTTCAAAGGAATTTTGGAATTCAGTCAATTCTCTAAGTACTTCAAGTACTTCTTTTTTGGTCCTATCTTGTATTTCTTCCGGCGTTTCTTCTTTTTCTTTCTTGGTTGAAGCGCGTTTAACTAAAATATCAAAAATTTCCTTTCTGGTTCTTACTTTTCCTTCAAACTCAATTTTCCCGGTATCGCCATTGAGTAACTCTTCCAAATTAGCTGTCATTGTCTCTTTTAACTCTTCGTCAGCCAAACGGTCAAGATAATAAAAATGAATAAGCTTTTTTAATGTTTCGGCTAAATCAAATCGGCCAGTTTCTTTATTTCTGATTTGTTGGTCAATCAAGGCATCAGCCACTCGAGCCATATCATCAAGAGTAAGAGGAATTCTCTGTTGCCTGCCTTTCTCTCCTTTTTTCAGCTCCTTGTTTAAGTCATTATGAAAAGTGGAAACAACTTTTGAAATTTCTCTGCCGATTTCTGGATGGTTGTAAATGTCTAAAATACATCCTTCGGGCTTTTCTTCGGGTTTCTCACTTAATTTGTAAGTAAAATAATAATCAGCCGCTAAATGCAGGGATTCCCTTGAAAGTTCTTTCATTCGCTTAAATACGACTGCTCTTGCTAAAGCCGGATCCACTTCGTTATGAGCTAAGTATTCTTCCGGTGGGTTGGTAGAGAAAACTACCCAAAATTTGGGTCCTGATTTTACTTTTCTACCTCCATTTTCCCAGAGCTGGATTTCTTCGGCTAATTGACCTTTTTTGCCCCGGATTTCCAGTAGTACATTGGTAACTTGAGGTTCAGCCAAGCCAATTTCCTGAACATGAAGTATGAAACCTATGCCTTTTTGTTCGTCAAAAGAAAAACTGCCATCAGGATTGCGAATTAATCCCATTGCTTTCGGAACTGCTCCGTATTGAAAACGCCATTGAGTTTTTTCCGCCAGTCCGGCGGATTTTGCCAATTCCTGTAATTTAGCATGGATTAAAGCTAATTTTTGTTCTTGAGAAAGTTTTCCTTTTTTTTGTACTACTTCTTGTTGGGCGATTTTGAAGATTTCTACCTGCGTTTCAGCTAATTCTAAAAACTCATGCCACTTTCTTTTTTCTTCTTCAGTTTCCACTTTGGGCACCCATTTTGCCATTAATTCTGAAACATCGGTTTGGCCAGAGCAGTAAAAATCAAGAGGTTTTACTCCTCTCCCATAAAGTAATTCAGTAAATTTGTCCGCCAAATAAGTTTTGCCAATAGCAGTCGGTCCTTCTATTAAAAGCGGCTGGCGGTGTTTATATGTTTTTGCCATTGCTTCCAGAATTTCAAAAGATTCTGACATTGGAATAATTTCTTTTTTAATTGCTTCAATATCTTCTCGAGAAGCCTCTGTTTCTAGTTTAGTAATAATTGGTCTGTCTTCATAAGGATTGCCGATGTAGATATATCTTTTTGTTTTTTCTTCTTTGGTTTCCGGATCAATCGCTTTTTTCTCTTCAAACACAATACCGCCAAGAATTTCTCCTTCCGGGTTTCTCTCTTTGATTTCTGCTTCAATTTCTTCTTCTTTTATTTCTTCTGGTGATTTATAGCAAAATATCTCTGGACTCATAATTTTATTCTAAACTTAGTATTGGACCAAAAAGCCGATAAAAATGAGGGTAGCTAATTTTGTTTTCAATAAAATCTCTTTCAGCAAAAATAATCAGCCTTGAGTTTTCTGGCATTTTCATTTCAAAGACGTTTTCCCCCTTATAATCTAATAATTGGAAAGAGTTAAAATTGGCCAGATGTTTTAATTGATTCAACAAAGGGCTACTAATATCTTTTTTAATTTCCAGAAACACCCATTTGTCTTTTGTAAAAACGTTAACCAAATTTTCTATTATATCTCCATCAATGCTTGATTTATCATAGACGATCTTCTCAATGTCTATTATTTTTTTTGTTGCCTTTAAAACCTTATTAGAACTTGTTGTGCTTTTCGGTTCTTTTACGATTAGACCCAAATCAAAAGTCTGGCTCGGTTGTTTTTTAACCTTTTGAAGAAGACGAATAAATGTGTTTAATTTTTCTTGATCCATAAATTTTTTAGTCTATTTATCATATTATAACTAATCCTATTAGAACTTGCAAGAATTCCAACGGGACTAGTATTTTCCCGGATGTCTAATCATATCTTCTAATAAATCGGCAAATGCCTGGCTAAAATCTTTTTGCCCCTGTCGGCGTTCTTCCTCGGTAACTCGTATTTCCTCTAATACAAAGGCAGCCTTGTAGAAATCTTTTACAAATTCTGTCTCGGGGCCGAGACCGATTCCTACCAATTTCACCTTTTTTTCTTCAATTATCTTTGCCAATTCTTCTTTTAAACTTTCAGGGTTATTTGGTTGCCCATCTGTCAAAGTAATCAGAAAATTATCTTTTCCTAAATTTTTCAATAGTTCTTGGTAGGCTTTTTGGGTGGCTCCGGTTGTTTCGGTGCCACCACTGCCCCACTTTTTCATTTTTGCCAGTTTTTCTCTTGACTCTTGGTTTAATTTTTCTCTCCATCCTTTGAAAATTTTTGATTGATCACTAAATCCTAAAATCTCGAATTGAATCCCCAACTTTTCTAATACTTCGGCTAAAACCACCATCCCTTTGAATGTTTCCTCAATCTTTTCACCCTCCATTGAACTAGACAAATCTACTAAAATAGAGAACCGATAATCAAATTTATGGAGAATGGTTTTTTTCTCCCAAATTTTTTCTAGATAGCGGAGGTCGGCTTCAGCTTGCATCACTTTTTCCAAATCAGGTCGGGAACCGGTGGGATATCCCTTGCACCATTTTGGATGGCGTTCTGGCAAAAGGAAATTTTTTAAACGGAGGTAAAGAGAGTTGATGATGTCTACTACTTCTTCATAGGCTTTATCATATTCGGTCATTTTTTCCCGGCGCATTTCTTCTAATTTTTTCTCTAATTTTTCTCTTTCTCTTTTTTCTTTCTCTCTTTTTTCTGCTACTTCTTTCTCTCTTACTACTCTTTCTCTTCTCTCTTGATGACTTTCTGGCTTATCCTTATTAAGTTTCCCTCCCATTTCTTTATTTATTGAATCTTCAAAATCTTCTAATTGTTTTTTGGCCCTATCTTTTAATTCCTCGCGTTTTTGACGGGGCAGTTTATTAAATAATTTTTCTAATTCTTGTTTTGTTTTATCCGAGAGTTTATCCTCTGGATAAGGCATCTCTTGCCCGAATTGAATATTATCTAATACGTCTTGGATATCTTTCAATTCTTGTTCCCCTTGTTGTTGATTCATTTCTTGAGTTAATTTTTCCAGTTTTTTTTCTTGAATTTGCTTTTCTAGATCCTCTTTTTCTTTGCCTTTGGCTGATTTGGCTTTTTCTCCTAAATCTTTAATTTCTTTTTCCAATTCTTCTTGTTTTTGTTTAGCTGTTTCTATTTGTTTTTGTTTTTCTTCAATTTCTTTATTTAATTGCTTAGCTGATTCTCGAATTGCTTTATCAATCTGCTCTTGAAGTTCTTCTTTGACATCGTCGGGTAAGCCATCAAAAGGATCTAATTCTTTTTCTAATCTTTCAATTTCTTTTTGGAGTTCTTCCTGCCTCTCTTTGTCACCTGCTTTTTGGGCTTGCTCCATTTTTTTTCTTTTCTGTTCTAATTCTTTTTGTTTTTGCTGAAAATCTTGCAACATTTGCCTTTGTTCTTCAGTATGGAAATCCATTTCCACTAGTTTTTTTACCTCAAGCCAGATATAATCGGTGGTATTTTCAAATCTTTTTTGAGCAGCAGCGATAATTTCTTTTTTCTCAAGGCTTAGTTCTTGAGGATTAGGAATAATATTTATGCTTTCCCTTGCCAAACCAACCGTTTCTTCAAGCACTTTTTTAACTGCTGGGTCTAATTCTTTACTAAATTTTTTCTGATGCCAATCGCGAATTATTTCTGAGCCATATTGAGTAAACCTGGGCCAATAGCCAAGTTGAGTAGCGATCCTTTGTACTTCTGGAGTACTCAAAACCACATTTTCTTCTTTTAATCGTTCATTATAAGTTTTTTCAGTATATGGTTTTAGGCCCGGAAATTTTTCTGCCATCCAATCATTTACAGCTGGATCTTCTATAACAACATCTTTGAGATAGCCAAAGCCGAGTTGAGAATAAAGTTCTCTAATTTTTTCAGGAGAAAGTCCTAATTCCTTTGGCGAAAGAGTGATGGCCCGATGACTGCCTTCGTGACCAGCAATAAATTTTGCTTGCTCGGGATCTTCTCTAATCTCTAGAGGGTCAAAAGTAATGGACTTGTCTTCATGATTAAAAAAACTTCCCCTTCCTGGCTGACCTAATTCCACCTTCATTCCAAAATCTCCTCCTACTTTTTTGGCAATAATTTTTAAGGTTTGCCAGTCCTTTTTCAGTATTTCCACGGCGGATATAGTTTTTTTGACCTCCTTTTTCGGATCGATAGCTTTCAGATCGATAGCGCTATAAATTTTTCTAAAAGATTTTTCTATGTTCATAATTCACTATTTACCCCCACACTTAATTAATTTTATTCTTGTAATGAATTATTTAATCTTCTTTTTAGTTGCGTAAAG
>JAGUWE010000134.1 GCA_020062525.1 Patescibacteria group bacterium
CGATTGCAGCCGATGCAGCCGGCAAAAGAAAATTCCTCAAAATTTCTAACAAACTTATGATAATACCAAAATTTGATACGTTCACCCGTTGTTTTTAAAAATTTAGCTCCACCAGCCACTTCGGAAAATTCGTGATAAAAACAGGCATCCCAAGATCTTGTCCGTTTTCCTTTTGTTAGACCAAGTTCTGGTTCATCGTCAAAACGAAAACAATAACAAGTCGGGCAAATTATCGTGCATTTGCCGCACTCAATGCATCTCTTATCCAATTCATCCCATATTTTATTATCCGTTGAATTCTTAAATTTTTCGTAAATTAATTCGTGAAATTTGTTTGGGCCTTGTTCTGAAATTGGTCCGCTAAATTGAATGTGGCGATAATCAGCAACTTTATTTTTCTCTAATAATTTCTGACCGCGGGGGCTGCCGCTAAATAGCTCAAATTTATCTTGATTAATCCCAGCTAAAAAAACATCAAAGGGCAGATGTTCTAAAATTTCTTCTTCGTATTTTTCTTCAAAGATATTGCTTTCAATTGACGGTAAAAAATTATGAGCAATGATTAAAATATTAGCTCGCCGCGCTTGATAATATGGATCTTTTTCAAAAACCTGGTCATAAAGAAGAACCGCTTTTAAATCCAAAATGTTGATACCAACAATAGCAACTTTTGTCGCATCAAATTTCTCCTTAAACTTAAATTTATTATAATCAAACAAAAATTCTTTTTCCGGCAAAAAATACTTTTTAAAGCCGTGAAACGGCAAGTGATTTTCCAAAGACAATTCTTTTGGATTTTTAATTTCTGCTACATCTAAAAATTCACCAAATCTCTTAGTGCCGATAATCCGGTGGTCTTTTTGCAAGAATTTCATTAAATTGTTCAGTTGCTTTCTAGTCATATAAATATTATAGCAAAGACAATTAAATTTTCCAAATTGATTGAAAACATTGTATTAAATCCCTCTTAATCTCCCTTTTAAAAGGGAGAAAATTATACAAAAAAAACTTGACATTGTCTTTTGACTTGCTATAATCTAAATTAGCACTCTAAACCTACGAGTGCTAATTATTAATGTCATTCCGCACTTGATGCGGAATCCAGCGGCTATAACATGAAATTTCTTTTTTGGATTCCTGCTTCCGCAGGAATGACAAGTGTAGATTATTATTTTATCTATTATGAATCCACAAAAATTTACTTCAAAATCGCAAGAGGCGCTGATGCGGGCGCAGAATTTTGCTATTGAAAATGGCCAGCAGCAAGTTGAAGCCGTGCATCTTCTTTATGCCCTCCTCTCTCAGGAAAAAAGTACTGTTATTGCTATACTTAAAAAACTCAATTTAGATATCAATGTAATTAAAGCCGAAATCCAGAAAGAAATTGAGCGTCTGCCAAAAGTCAGAATTACTGGCGGCGGAGCGATGGCAATCTATGCCAGTTTGGAATTAGCTCAAGTCATTGAACGAGCTGATAGGGCTGCCAACCAATTCAAAGATGAATATATCAGCACCGAGCATCTTTTTTTGGCGCTAATTGAGGTCAAATCAAAAGCCCAGGAAATTTTGCAGTTTTTTAATATCGCTTATGAGGGGGTTTTAAAAATTTTAGCCGAAGTCCGCGGCACCCAGCGCATTACTGACACTGAACCAGAATCTAAATTCCAGGCCTTAGAAAAATATGCTATTAATTTAACTGAAATGGCACGGGAAGAAAAACTTGATCCAGTAATTGGTCGCGACGAAGAAATCCGCCGCGTGCTTCAGGTTTTATCCCGTCGAACTAAAAATAATCCGGTTTTAATTGGTGAAGCCGGTGTTGGTAAAACTGCCATTGTTGAGGGCTTGGCTCAAAGAATTATTGCCGGCGATGTCCCAGAAACCTTGAAAAACAAAGAAATTGTTTCTCTTGACTTGGGCTCCCTTTTAGCCGGCGCTAAATTCCGTGGTGAATTTGAAGATCGCTTAAAGGCAGTGCTCCGCGAAATTAAAGAAGCGGCCGGTAAAATTATTGTTTTCATTGATGAACTCCACACCTTAGTTGGTGCTGGTGCAGCTGAAGGCGCCTTAGATGCTTCTAATATGTTAAAGCCAATGTTAGCCCGCGGCGAACTTCATGCTATCGGTGCCACAACTACCAAAGAATATCAACGCTACATTGAACGCGATGCGGCTTTAGAACGAAGATTCCAACCAATTTTAATTAATGAACCATCAATTTCTGATACTATTGCTATGTTACGCGGTCTTAAGGAAAAATATGAAATCCATCATGGTGTCTATATTACTGATCAATCCTTGGTAGCAGCGGCTAATCTTTCTCATCGCTATATCTCGGATCGCTTTTTACCGGATAAAGCAGTTGATTTAATTGACGAGGCGACTTCGGCGCTGCGAATTGAAATTGACAGTCTGCCAACTGAATTAGATCAAGCCAAGCGAAAAATTATGAAATTGGAAATTGAAAAACAAGCTCTGTTGAAAGAAAAAAACACTACTAATAAAAAAAGATTAAGAGAAGTCAACAAAGAATTAGAAGATTTAAAAGAAAAAACTCGTGGTTTAGAAATTAGATGGAAAGCGGAAAAAGAACTAATTACTCGTATTCGTCAACATAAAAAAGAAATTGAGGAGTTAAAAACTCAAGCTGAAATTGCTGAACGTGAAGCCAATTTAGAAAAAGTAGCGGAAATTCGCTATGGCAAAGTTCCGCAATTGGAGACCAAAATTAAACAGGAACAAAAAAAACTCAATCAGCTACAAAAAGACAACGGCATTTTGAAAGAAGAAATCACCGAAGAAGATATTGCCAAAGTTGTTTCTCGCTGGACTAATATTCCAGTAGCCAAAATGCTGCAAAGCGAAGTAGAGAAATTAGCCCACACTGAAGAGGCCTTGAAAAAAAGAATTATTGGTCAAGATCAGGCACTGAAGTCCGTAGCTAATGCCATTAGACGCTCCCGAGCCGGAATTGCCGAAGAAAAAAAACCAATTGGTTCTTTTCTTTTTGTTGGACCAAGTGGTGTGGGTAAAACAGAATTAGCTAAGGCCTTAGCTGAATTTATGTTTAATGACGAAGAAGCAA
>JAGUWE010000068.1 GCA_020062525.1 Patescibacteria group bacterium
ACGTCTTACCATTTCTTGGATTTGTTTTTTATCAGCTCGGCCATAAGAGGTAATAGCTTGTTTTACCTGAAGGGGTGTAAACTCAAAAATCGGAAGGTTATTTTCTACAGCGGTTAAAATAATAACACCTCGTGCTTGACCAACAGCCAAAGCAGTTTTAACATTTTTACAAAAAAAGAGTTGTTCGGTGGCCAGTTGAGTTGGTTTAAATTTTTTAATCAATTTAGTTAATTCCTGATTAATTTGGCACAATCTATCCCCCACACTTTTCTCCCTTTTTGTTTTGATAGAACCATAGATAATCAAACCAAGACGCCCCCCTTCTTTAAAAATCAGACCATAGCCAGTATTAGCCAGTCCTGGATCAATGCCTAAGATAATTTCGGCTTTAGTTTTTTTAGACAGTGGCATTGCTGTAATAGTTATTGATGTCTGGATCGTTGTCTAAGTCCTCAAATAAGGCATTAAGTTTTTCTGCCAGGGCTTTGTCAGTAATTTCGCTTTTTTGCCGAGTAACATATTCAACCTCGGCGTAATCAGGAGTAATGTTTTCCTCAGACAAAATTTCTTTTAATTTTTGTAAATTATTAAGTGAGGTGTAAATTACCAAATCAGATTCTTCTTGGGTTATTTCTTCAGCGCCTAAGTCAATTAATTTTAATTCAAACTCTTCTAAATTTTTAATTTTTTTGCTAAAATTTTCCAGCCGCAAGACACCTTTTTGTTCAAATTTCCAAAGGATACTATTAGGACCAGTTAAAGTTCCGTCATATTTGCCAAGGATGTGACGCAAGGATGAAACAGCCCGGTTTTTATTATCTGTTAAGGACTCAATCACCAGCCCAACGCCGCCAGGGCCAATGGCTTCATAGACAATTTTTTCAATTTGATTGCCACTCAATTCACCGCTGCCGCGCTTAATGGCGCGTTCAATATTTTCGCGTGGCATATTGGCGGCTTTAGCTTGGTCAACAGATAGACGCAACTTAAAATTAGTCTCTGGGTTGCTGCCTTTTTCTCGCGTTGCGATGGTGATAGCGTTAGCTAACTTAGTAAAAAGATTGCCTCGTTTCTGATCAGCCGTGCCCTTTTGTCGTTTAATCTGTGCCCATTTAGAATGTCCAGACATAATAATAAAATCAAAAATCAAATATCAAAAATAAAAAATCATTCTGGTTTAACTCTATCATTTTTTAAGGTAAAAATCAAACGAGCCTTGATTATTTTTTTAAATGTGTTAAGCTAAAGAAAAATTCAAAACCATTTTTATGAACCAGTTGGACAATAAATTTTATATTAGAAAATTTGATAAAAATAATGTTTTGTCTTCAATTGAAAATTTACCTTGTCAGTTTGAACAGGTGATTCAAGATTTTTCTAAAATTCAAATTCCCCCCAATTTTTTCCAAGTAAAAGATATTTTAATCAATGGCATGGGTGGTTCTGGATTGGGCGGACATATTGTTCAAAGTTTATTTTTTGATCAACTACCAGTGCCTTTACGCGTGATTAATTCTTATACTTTGCCTCGTTCAACAAATCAAAATACTTTATATCTTTTAGTTAGTTATTCTGGTTCAACTGAAGAGCCCTTGGCCACCTACCAAGAAGCAAAAAAAAGAAAAGCTAAAATTTTTGCTATTACCAGCGGCGGAAAAGTAGCAGCCCTTGCCAAAAAAGACAAAACCCTAACTTATATTTTTACTCCTCGCTTTAATCCGTCTGGTAAGCCAAGGTTGGGGTTGGGTTATACTTTGGCGGCCCAACTTTTGTTGTTAAATAAAATGAAACTTTTGCGCTTTGGGTCAAAACAACAATCTCAAGCAATTAAGACCCTAGACCAATTTAATAAAGTTTTTAGTCAAGTTCAAAAAACTTCCCAGAACCTAGCTAAAAAAATCGCTTTTAAATTATATCAAAAAACTCCGATTTTAGTTGGCTCGGAGTTTTTGATTGGTAGCGTGCATACTTTTGCTAATCAATTCAATGAAACCGCCAAAACCTTCGCGACTTATTTCGTCTTGCCAGAACTTAATCATCATTTAATAGAGGGACTGGCTTTCCCTAAAACCAACCAGAGGGATTTAATATTTTTGTTGATTAATTCAGCTTTCTATTTACCCAAAACTCAACTGCGTTATCAAATTACTGAGCAAGTTTTAGTTAAAAATAAAATTGCCACCTTAGAATACCAGCCAAAATCAGCCGATAAAATTTCTCAGGCCTTAGAAGTTTTATCTCTGGGTAGTTATGTGAGTTTTTATTTAGCCATCCTTAATAAAGTTGATCCTTCGGAGATTCCCTGTGTTGATTATTTTAAAAAAATGCTTAGCCAAAATAATTTATGATTTCTTGCTGCCATGCTTAGCAAGAAACCCCCGACCAGTTACATTAAGGTCGGGGTTTTGTTATAATGATAAAAATGATAAATATGGATTATTTAAATAAGGGGTATCAAAAATTATTAAAGTCTCTTGGTCAACAAAGGAAACCTCTAACAGTTTTGTATTATTCTTTTATTTTTTTAGCGACCGCTTATTTTTTCTTTTATTTAACTTGGGCACCGGTCTTGGCTGATCCTGATTCTTTTTACCATGCCAAGATGAGTTTGCTTATTAGTCAGCAGGGGCTAATTAAGGATTTTCCTTGGTTTGCGGCCACAATTTTAAAAGATTATTTTACCGACCACCATTTGCTTTATCATTTATTACTTGTTCCTTTTGTAAAATTTTTACCATCTCTTTGGGGAG
>JAGUWE010000099.1 GCA_020062525.1 Patescibacteria group bacterium
TCAATTTTCAATGAATCAATTTTCAAACAAATATAATTTAGAAGAACGAACGGCTCAATTTGGTGAGAATATAATTGCATTTTGCAGAACTTTAAAACAAGATGCTATTAGTACGCCTCTTCTTAATCAAGCTGTCCGTTCTGGTACAAGCACGGGAGCAAATTATATGGAGGCCAACGGCGCTAGTTCAAGGAGGGATTTTCAGAATAAGATTTTTATTTGCAAAAAGGAAACCCAAGAAACTAAACATTGGTTGAGAATGTTAGCTAACTATTTCCCTGAAAGAAAGGAAGAAATCAAAAAACTTTGGCAAGAAGCCCAGGAATTAACTTTAATTTTTCAAAAAATTACTACCTCTTTAAAAAATAAATGAAGAATTGTAAAATTGTAAATTCAATGAAAATTAAAAATTGGAAATTGAAAATTAACCCCGCTTTCACTCTTATTGACCTGATGGTTTCTATTGCTATTATTACGCTTTTGACTTCAGTTGTGGTGGTGAGTTTTATTCAAGCCGAGAGAAATCAAAATCTAGCCAACGGTGCCGAAGTGTTAGCTAATCAACTGCGGACAATGGAGAATATGGCTTTGGTTGGCAAAACCGAACCACAGACTGGCAAAGTCCCACCAGGTGGCTATGGCGTCCAGTTTTTTTTGGAAGCAGGCAATATTTCTTATCGTTTTTTTGCCGATATGAACCGGGATTTAATTTATGATCCAACAATCAGCGTTCCGGCTTTCCCTACTAATATTGATCAAATTATTGATTTAAGGAAATACTATGAACTTAATAAAGACGTTATGGTTAGCCAGGTTTTAATTAATGAGCAAGTGGTAGATTTAAGCGGCAGAAATTTAAATATTGTTTTTAAAATGGCAAACGCTAAAGTTTATGTTGACGGCCAGACCAATTTTAACCGCGTTTTGGTTATTTTCAAGCATAACAAAACCGACAAAACAAAAACCATTAAAATTTATCCGATTTCGCGGCAAATTAGTGTGGAATAGTTTAACCAAATAACTTAGCAACTGACAACTGACAACTAAATTATGAGAAAGTTTCTCAAAAACCAACGCGGTCAGAGTTTAATCGAACTTTCAGTGGCAGTGGGGCTCACTTCAATGGCGCTTTTAGCGATTGTCAGTTTGGTTTTGGTGGGTATTATGACTCAAAAGAGAAGCGCTAATTATTACACCGCGGTTAATTTGGCGCGGGAGGCAATTGAAATTGCCCGCAATACCCGCGACAGCAATTGGCTTAAAATTGAAGCCGAACAAGGCGCTCCTACTACCAACTGGGATGATAATTTGTACCAATTTGATATTTATTCAGCAGTTTTGCATTTTGACAGTGGAAATTTTTTCCCCGAAACACAAAGCCGGTTTCTTTTTAAGTTTATAGATACGAGAGGTATGAATGAGGCAACCTTAGCTCAAATCAAAACAATTTATAAAAAAACTTTGTCCAACCCTTTAGTTTCAATTTATACCAATAGTATAGAAAATTTTTGTTCGGGTTGTGAGGCAACAAGTTTTAAGCGGTTGGTTTATCTAAAGCCAATCTGCGACGGCACTGGTCCCAATGTGCCTGCTTCTTTGGATAAGTGTGAAAGAGACGCGAGTTCAAGGCACTTTTATTGCGACAATGGCGGGCTTTGCACCAGTGATGCGCCAAAAATCGGCATTCGGGCAATAGTGGAAGTCAATTGGCAGGAAGCCGGCCGCAACAGCGGTTTAAAATTAGTGGATGATATTTATAATTGGCGGTGACTCTCAATAATTTAAAATTTAAAAATCAAAATGCAAAATGACAGTGCAAAAATAAAAAATTTTCAGATTTTAAATTGTCATTTTAATTTTTGATATTTACATTTTACATTAACAACCAACTTAATTTTAGTTGAATAAGCGAAATATGAAATATCATTTTAATGTCCAGAAAAAATATTCAAAAAGAAAGTGGGGTTTTACTCTTTTAGAAATGCTGGTGGTAGCTGGTATTTTTTCTTTGGTGGTGGTAATAATTTCTTCAATTTTACATTCAGTTTTGCTTTCAAGAAAAGTAATTGCTTCTCGGGAAAAACTTCAAAGCAATTCCAACTCAATTATTGAGATTATCGGCAAAGAAACCAGGAATTCCCAGTTAGATTACGGTTATTACCAAGAGTCAGAAGATTTTACCCAACCGCTTACTATCTTGGCTTTGGTTGACAAAGATGATAATAGAATTGTTTTCCAAAAATCAAGCGGTAGCGACTGTTATGCTGATCAAAGCGCTTGTTTAGTGGTAGGCAGCGGCGGGTCTTCTTGGACCAACGTAACTCCGTCCGGAATTGATTTAATTGATGTTAAGTTTTATATTGAGCCCGGTCAAGATCCCTTTGCTCAAGATCCAGCTAATCGCCCCAACAAGCAGCCACTGGTGACCATTGTTTTAAAAACCCAGTCAATTGTGGCTGGTAGTAGTACCCAGGTTTCCAATATAGTGCAGACTTCAATGTCCAACCGGACTTACCAAGCCCGCCCATTTTAATTGCAATTGCTAACCAATCTGCTAACAATTTTTACCATCTTATTAAGTTAGTTTAATTCTTTTACCAAAGTTATAATTCTACGAATTACGAACTAGTACGAATATACGAATAAAATAAATTGAGATAATAATAGGACTTACGCGTTTGATGTCATTCCGGCCTCTGAGCCGGAATCCAGAATAAAAAATAAAGCTTATCCCCGATTTCTCGAGGACAAGTTTACTGGATTCCCGCTCCCCGATTTCTCGAGGACAAGTTTCGCGGGAATGACATCGGGGAGTATTCTTCTAATCAAACGCGTAAGTCCTAAATAAGTTATTTAAGATGAAGAAAGAGTAATCTCCATTGGTGTAATTTCTTCTTGATATTTAATATCTTGATTGGCATAAACGTCAATCCGGTCACCAATTTTAATATCGGAAAGATTGACTTTCACTAAAGTGGTGCTGTAAAGAGTTTGGCCGCCCTTTTTTCCCATAGGAAGACTAACTACGCGGTTTAAAGAAGTGTTTTTGCCGACAATGATTTTTCTTTGAGTGGGAGTTTGAAGCTCATTAATGTTTTGTGATGGCAATTGAGCTTCAATGGTTATGATATTGCCTTCAATGTTCAAAACCTTGCCGCTAAATGATTTGATTTCTTGAGGAAAACCCTGCGTTTGTTCTTGTTTTTGGATTTGTTCTAAGAGACTCTTTTGTGGGCCAAATAATTTTAGACCTCCAAATTGATTTAAGAGAAGCCAACCTGTCAGCGCCGCCATAATGATAATAATAACGCCAAGTAAAATTTTTACATTTTTGTTCATAAGTTTAGAAATTAAAAATTTTTAAATTTATTTCTGGTGTTAGTTTTGACATTTGACATCTAAATTTTGAGATTTATTATTTTAGTTGTCCTGTGGATAACTTTGGTTTTTTAGATGAAAAATTTTCATTTTTATGATATAATGTATTATAACATATTTTTAATTTAAAACAAAATGGGAGGACAACTATCAAAAGGTTTTATTTTATTTTTATCAGGCTTTTTTTTGTTTTTTATTTTTCAGAGTAATTCTGTTCAGGCAACGGCTGATTTACCCATCACTTTTTTTACTGAATGCTCCGTGGATCCGCAAAGCACTCCAGACGATTGCCGCGACGCTCCGCCTTACGGACCCTATATTTTTCTTGACTGGCCGAACGCCGATTGCGGCGGCGTTTGTTATTATACTGTTTTACGCAACATTCAAGTAGCCATTAGCAATTTAACCAACAGTCAATATAATGATAAGGGTGAAAGCATTGGCGGACTTAAGAGTTTGACTCAATACACCTATAAAATTCAGGCCTTTGACGCCAATGGCAATTTAAAAGCCGAAACCGTTGAGCCCAAAAACATAACTACTAAAAATTGCGGCTGTCCTAATTCTTTTAACCTTAAATCAACAATTAATGATTGTGATGACTCAACCGCTTTTATTAAAGTTAGCTGGCCTAAAGTAATGAATGGCCAAGTTGAAGCCGCTTCTTACGCTGTTTATCGCTGGAGCGGCACCTCGCCTTTAAATATTTATACTTCAAATTACCGCCTGAAAATAATTCAAGCTGGCCAAACGCCTTTTTGGGATGGAACTAATTATAATTATGATGATCGAGCTGACCGGACTGATGGCAAGGCCATTGATTTAAACACTCCTTATACCTATAAAGTAGTAGCTTACAGCCAGGGAGCGATTCGCGCTTCAGCCAATTATAAAATTCAGGCCGCCGGGACTTGCCCTAAACCCCAGCTTGCCGAAATTACGGCCAATGATCCAGCTTGCTCGCCCCAAGCCAGAATCACTCTTCATTGGCAAGACTGCGTTGGCAATTCCGACTGCCCGGCCAGCCGCAGCAATTTTTATTATCTTTATAAAAATAGCCAGTTAATTCCCATTGCCCGCGATGAAACAAATTGTTATTGCGATGGCTCAGCAATGCCGCAAAAATGCTGCGATTGGATTAATAATAAATATAGTTGTTGTTATGATGATACTGCGGTGATTAATGGCGTTAATTATAATTATTATGTTAAAACCGAAGGCGCTTACTGGACTTTAACCAGCAATGCCCGAAACAAAACCTTGGCTTGTTCTGGCGGTTTTCTTGATGCGCCGGATAATCTGGCAGTTTATGCTTTTTGCGATATCAATCATTCTAAAATTTTGATTAACTGGAGTTATACCAATGGTACGCCGCCGGGCATACTTGGTTATTATGTTTATAAAGAAGAGTGCGGCACTTCGGAAACTAGCCCCTGCACACAAGTTGGTTCGCCTTTTTACGCCCAGACCGCTAACCAGTATTACGTTGATGCCAATGTCCAAGCTGGTTTTTATTACCGTTATTATGTGCGGGCTTTTTCTCAAAATTCTTTAAGCGGTCCTTCGCCTGCTTCCAAGCGCCCGACTTTAGATTGCAGCCAAAA
>JAGUWE010000088.1 GCA_020062525.1 Patescibacteria group bacterium
AAAAGATGAAAACTCTGCCTTTTATATTTGGTATAAAGTTCAACTCCAGAAAGCACTCTTGGGGTCTGAGGAGCAAGTTTTAAAAGTTTCTTGGAGCCGGCCAGAGTATTATGATCAGTAATAGCAATCACCGCCAGGTTATTTTTCAAAGCTCGCTCAGTTAGTTGTTCAGGACTTAATGCTCCTTCTGAATAAAGGGAATGCAGGTGTAGATCAATAAATTTTTTAGTAGTGATAGTTGACATTGATTTTGGCAAGTTGCCAAGGATAAGTTTTTTTAAGCAGTTGTTCCTTGGTTAAATTTTTAGTTATTTTTTCTTGAGCGACCCTGAGGTCTTTTTCAAGAAGCGGCAGAATTTCTCTGGCTAATATTTTAGCATATAATTTTCTTTTAGGATTAGTTGAATAAAGAAAGACCGATAGAGCGACTTTTAGAATATTGAGTCCGTTGCGGAGGCGAAAGATTTCCAGTTGCTCAAGCACCCCTCGCGCTAAGTTTTTAGGTAAATATTTAAGATAATTTTCTAAAAAAAGTTTTTGAAAAAAAATAATTTCTTTTTGATTGAAATAGGGATTGAGCATTACTACTAAATGAGCTAAAAAAGTGCCGACATCATTAGCTGGAGTATAAAGGTTAGAGAAAGCAAAATCAATAAGGCCAATATTTTGCGAGCGTTTGTCATAAATGATGTTACTGGCTTGAAAATCGTTATGATTGATGACAAAATTTTTTGGTTGATAAATCGCTTGTTCTAAAACTAAAAGTTTATCAATTAATTCGCGATAAGATTTTTTCTGATCCGGCGCATAATCATTAATTTTTTGATAAATTTTTTCCAAGAATTCGGCTTCGTGGTCAATCGGGAAGAAATCAATTTTCGGCGGTTTAAAAATATGAAGCTGAGCCAGTCGTTTGCCCACCGAAGGAAAAGTTTTTTTTAGAACTTCTTTGTTAGCAGCATAATCTCTTAAAATTTCACCGCGAAATTCTTTATACAAAATAAAGTTGATTTTTTCAAAATAATAAAGTGGCTTGGGGATAGCATATTGATTTTTCTTTAAGAACTCCCGCCATAAATAACACATCAAGAGATAAGTTTCTTTTTTAACCCGATTGCCCCTGACTATTTCTGATTTAACAAAATTATGTTTATAAAGCAGATCAAAATCATAATAGATCAAAAAACTTTTATTAGAGAGGGCATGAATTTTATGAGTTGCAAAATAGAGAATTTTTTCCGCCCGCGGAAAAAATTCTCTAAGATGATTTTGAAAGAATTTTTTCATGTAGTTTTCATCAAGGAGGACATCTAGACCTTGAGTTTTTTTCATAGAATTATAATTTCTAATGTTTTTTAATTAACTCCACTTTTTTTTCTGTCAATTCTTTAATTCTACCTCTGATTTGAGCCGCTCTTTCATATTCTAAATTAGCGGCAGCGGCTAACATTTGGTCTTTTAAATTATTGACGATTTTATTAAATTCAGCCAATGGTATATAAGGCATTTCTTTGGTAATTCTTTGGGTGACATCCTCATCAGAAAGTTTACTTAACTGCTCAATTTTGTCTGTTTTTTGCCAGGTAAAGCCCGTAAAGATGATTTTTTTATAAAGTTCTTCGGCTAAGATTTTATTTTTTTTGGCCGCAACGGGATTTTTTAAAATAACATCAACAAATTCTTTAGCTCCTTTTTCAATCAATTCCAAACTCCACCAAGGCATAGCTGAAGCCCACCAATATTGGTCTGAATGAAGTGATTTATCCAAAGCAGTTCTGATTTTTTGGTAAGATGGATTTTTTGGGGAAAGTTTATAAGTTTCCCCAATAGCCAGATGAGTCAGTTGCCATTGCCAGCGATGAATAGAATTATTTTTGTTATGCCAGCGTGAAAAAGGCGTTTTTTGCTCAATATCCCGTCTCATTAAAGCCCAACTAGAAACTATTGGCTCAACCATCAATTTCTGAGGAAAAATTTCAAAAAGCTCAGAAATTTTAAGACTTTTAATTTCCTTTGATTGATAGACCCCAAAAAGTAGTTCATCTAAACCCGGCCGATGATGACCAAAGGTCTCGGCATCCATGGCTGTTACCACATATTCGTTGGGTTTAATTTTTGATCGCAAAAGATTAATAATCATTTGACCGCTGTAAACCTGGGCTGATAAAATTCTAAAACTGATTTCGCGTTGGCGGAAAAAAACTGATAAATTATCAGCGCTTTTAATTTGATAGATGGTTTGACAATTAAGATTGCCAATCTTACCTCCTAAGGCCAATTCATCAATAATCAGCCATCTATAACCGAGCCGCTGGCAGATTTTGGCTACTTTTTGGTTGTAGCCCATTTCCGGCGGAAAAAATCCTCGCGGATTATAAGTGCCGCCAAAATATTTTTTATTAGTTTGGTGATTTAATTGGATTTGTCTAATAATTTCTGCTTCTGGTAAAAGTGGCAAAAAGGCATGATATTTGGCTGAATCAGTAAATTCAATTTGACCTCGCTTAGCTAAAATTCGCAACCCATTGATTATATCTTGGCAGCCGTTTTTTTGAAAAAGCTCAACCAGACAGGCATTAATATTAATAACAGCCTTAGCCCGGCGATTCGCTAAAAGTCCTTTGACAAGTTTGCGATATGACTCATTGGCAATTTTTTTTACCCAATAAGGTTTTTGGTTGTGCGGCTGATAAAGATGAAGAAAATTTACCCAGTACACAAAAGTTAAAAATTAAAAGTTAAAAATGAAAAATTACAAATAAAAATTTAAAATGAATTTTTTTAGTTTTTAGTTGTCATTTTTAATTTTTCGTTTTTACTTTTTAATTTTTTCAGTGCAATTCGGTATAAAGCCAAGTATTTTTTGGCTGGTAGCCGCCAGGAAAAAGACTCTTTCATTGCTCGCCAAGTTAGGTGTTCCCAGACATTTGGGTATTTGTAATTTTCTAAAGCCCGAACTAGGGCAATAAGAAAATCTTCTTTAGTATAAGTTGGAAAAGTAAAACCATTGCCCTGGTTGGTTAGGGGATTAAAATCAGTGATTGTTTCAGCCAGTCCGCCGGTTTCGTGAACTACCGGGATTGAGCCATAACGTAAACTGATTAATTGCGAAATGCCGCAGGGTTCGTATCTTGAGGGCAGTAAAAAAATATCAGAGCCGGCATTAACTTTTGAGGCCCAGACCTCTTTAAAAGGCGTGATAAAACTGATTTTTTGCGGATATTTTTTGGCCATTTTTTTAAAAAAATCAATATAATTTTTTTCGCCGCTGCCCACCACAATTAGTTGTAATTTTAATTTTACCAGATGATGAAAAGTTTGAATAATTAAATCAAAACCCTTTTGTTCAGTCAGACGATTAACTACTCCAATTAAAGGAGTGTCGGCTGATTCTTCCAATCCAACTTCGCGCTGAAGCGCTAATTTGTTAAGCCGTTTTTTACGCAGCTTATTCCAGTCGTATTTAATATAAATATTATCATCAAAGGCCGGATTAAAAACAGCATAATCAATACCATTGATAATACCATAAAGATCTTTTTTGCGTCGAGACAAAGTTTTTTCTAA
>JAGUWE010000123.1 GCA_020062525.1 Patescibacteria group bacterium
AAGCTTGAATTTTGTCAAGGGATTGGGTAGAATAGAAGCAAATCTTAGTCGGGGTAGCCCGCCTCGCCGAGACGTCTTGCCTCGCAGGGGCTAAGTCGAAGTGGGCGAGTCGAGGCGGGTGAAACCCCCACCATTTTGCCAATTGGCAAAATGGTGGGGGTAGGTTGGCGGGTTTACCCCGTACGGTTACGTACGGTTAGTGGGCGGGTGGCGGAATTGGTAGACGCGTAAGGTTTAGGACCTTATGGGAATAATCCTGTGAGGGTTCAACTCCCTCCTCGCCCACCATTTGGACGGGGCGCTCGCAAGAGCTTGGAAGTTCGAGTCCCTCTTTCGGCACCAGTAAGGAAAAGTCAACTCTCCCCCTTTCTTTTTTAAAATTTGATTTTTAAATTTCTTTTTGCTAAATTGAAAACATTAAAAGGAGGTGCACTTTGAAATTGAAAAATAAAGGAGGGAACAATGAAAATAGTTTTAGATACCCAGGGCGGGGACAAGTCGCCCGAAGAAATTATGAGAGGAGGAGTTAAGTTTGCCAAAAATTCAGAGTCAGAGATTATCTTTGTTGGTCAAAAGAAGCAGATTGAGACAGAGCTAAAGAGGCATTCTGATATAAAATATTCAGTACTTCATGCTCCAGAGATAATTAATATGACTGATGCCCCTGCAGAAGCAGTGCGCAACAAAAAAAATAGTTCGCTTGTTGCTGGCATTAACGCGGTGAAAGAAGGACTGGCCGATGCCTTTGTTAGTCCAGCTAATACTGGAGCTATTATGGCAGCTTCACTTTTTCGATTAGGGCGAATCCAAAAAATCGATCGCCCCGGTATTATTATCGCTCTGCCCACGCTGAAAGGAAAAAAAGTTTTTGTCATTGATGTTGGAGCTAATGCCGACTGTACTGCCTATAATCTTTTGCAATTTGCTATTATGGGACAGGTTTATGCCAACATTCAGGGTATTGTTGGTCCTACAATCGGGCTTCTCAGTATCGGCCAAGAATCAAACAAGGGCAATCGATTGATCCTGGAAGCTCACGCTATTTTGCGGGAAATTCCCAATTTTGTCGGCAATATTGAGAGTAATAAAATTCTAGAGGGCGAGGTTGATCTGATAGTTTGTGATGGTTTTTCCGGTAATTTGATACTCAAGGCCTATCCCAGCGGGGCAGCTTTTGCGCTTAAACTTTTCAAAAGAGAAATTCAAAAAACTCTTCGAACCAAGCTCGGCGGCTGGCTGATTAAATCGGCTCTTAAAAATTTAAGACCTCTTATTCATCCGGCTCAATATGGCGGCGCTCTTCTTTTGGGAGTAAATGGCGTGATAATTATTGCCCATGGTCATTCTGACAGCGAGGCAATAAAAAATGCTCTTTTCGTAGCCAAAAATTCAGTTGAAAACCAACTCATTCCTAAATTGAAAAAGAGATTAGACAACTATCAAAGCTGTTGTTATTAAACAACAGCTTTTTCTTTTTAATAATCTATGACTTTGGTATAATAGAAATGAGTTCTAAAACAACAAATTTCCACGAGTTTCGCTTCGGACGCCTTGCATTCGAAGCTAATTTCAATAAGTTTCTGAAATTTATAGAAACTAATAGAAATTCATGGAAACTAATTGATTTCTATGGTTAATAGTAAAAAAGAGTTATCGTTAGTCAAAAAAATTAAGAGTTTTTTCAAAACTCTCGGTCCGGGGGTAATTACCGGCGCTTCCGACGATGACCCATCGGGCATTGCCACTTATTCCATTGCCGGCGCTAAAGCCGGTTATGCTACTCTTTGGAGCGCGTTTTTTACCTTTCCTTTCATGGTTGCCGTTCAAGAAATGTGCGCGCGGATTGGGTTGGTGACTTGCCACGGCTTAGCTGGCGTGCTCCGAAGGCATTATCCAAAAGTGCTTCTCTATTTGACAGCAATCTTGATGTTTGGCGCCTGTTCTATTAATATCGGCGCCGATCTTTCCGGTATGGCTGCAGCGACAAACTTGATCTTGCCCTTGCCGTATTATAAATATATTTATTCTATTATTTACGCCGGTTTAATTGTCTGGCTCTTGGTTAATTTTTCTTACCGCGCTATTGCCAAAATTCTTAAATGGTTGACACTTTTTCTTCTGACTTATATTTTAGCTTTGTTTTTTGCTAAACCCAGTTGGCTTGATATTTTGCAAAACACTTTTGTGCCAAAAATAGAATTTACCAAGGATTATCTCCTGCTCCTGGTTGCTATTTTAGGAACGACTATCTCGCCTTATTTATTTTTTTGGCAGGCCTCGGAAGAGATGGAAGAAGAAAAAGAGCTGATGAAAAAAAATCACTCAAAAAAAGTTATTATCAGCAAAAACAGGCTGCGCCATATGAGGGAAGACGTGACTGCCGGTATGTTTTTTTCCAATTTAGTGATGTATTTTATTATTGCTACCACAGCCGCTACTCTTTTTAAAGGTGACATTGCTGGCATAGAAACAGCTGAACAAGCAGCTTTGGCTTTGCGTCCTTTAGCCGGCGAGGCGGCTTATCTTTTATTTGCTTTAGGCATCATCGGCACTGGTCTTTTAGCTATTCCGGTCTTAGCCGGTACCGCCGCTTATGTTTTAGCCGAAACCTTTGGTTGGCAAGAGGGCTTAAACAAACATTTTCATCAAGCCAAGGGCTTTAATTTAACCATTATCATTTCCACAATTTTAGGATTGATAATTAATTTTTTTAGCCCCAATCCAATGGCACTTTTATTTTATGCAGCGGTGATCTATGGGATTATTTCTCCTTTTTTAATTGCTTTGATTATTCATATTGCTAACAATAAAAAAATTATGGGCCGCTTTTCTAATGGCAGGTTATCCAATGGCTTGGGCATTGCCACTTTTATCTTAATGAGTTTGGCCGTGATTGGACTGTTTGTTTAATTTAATTATGAAGAATAAATTTATTATTGAGAAAAAAGAAGCTCGCCAGCGAGTTGATAAATTTCTAACTCAAAAATTGCCGCAATTTTCCCGCTCGGCTATTCAGAAAAATATTAAAAATGGCTCAATTCTGGTCAACGGGCAAAAGGTCTCACCCCATTATTTTTTAAAGGGGAACAATTTAATTGAAATTGAAATTAAGAAAATAGAAAAGGAGATAGAAGAAAAGAAAATTGATTTAAGAGCTGACAAATCAATTCCTTTTAAAATTATTTTTGAAAATAAGGATTTTTTAATCATTGACAAGCCGGCCGGTTTGGTCGTTCATCCAAGCAAATCTTCGCCAGCTGGAACTTTAGCCAATGCTTTGCTAGCTTATTGCCCCAAAATTAAAAAAGTTGGCGAAGATCCACTGAGGCCGGGTATTGTTCATCGTTTAGACAAAGAGGTCTCTGGTCTTTTAGTTGTGGCTAAGAATCAAAAAGTTTTTTCTCATCTTAAAGAACAATTTTCCGCGCGGTTGGTTAAAAAAGAATATCTGGCTTTGGTTTACGGGAAACTTTCTGGCGACGAAGGGACGATTAATTTTGACATTGTCCGTTCAAAAAGAAGACCGACTTTAATGGCTGCCAGACCACAAAAAATCGGTCTGCCCGTTTTGTCTTGCCAACTCGCATCGCTACGCGAACCGTTGCTGGCGAGCGAAGCGAGGCAGGCAGGCCGGGCTGCTCTTACCCAGTACGAGGTGATTAAAAAATTTGTTAATTATTCGTTTTTGAAATTAACAATTAAGACCGGCCGGACTCATCAAATTCGGGTCCATCTTAAGGCCATCGGCCATCCAATCGTTGGCGACCAGTTTTATAAGATTAAAAAATACAAAGAAAAAATTAAGCTCGGAAGAATTTTTCTTCACGCAACACACTTGGGATTTTATGATTTGGAAGGCATTTGGCGAGAGTTTGAGGCGCCA
>JAGUWE010000119.1 GCA_020062525.1 Patescibacteria group bacterium
AACATTATTGGTAAAATTAGTCTTTCCAGCCGAAGTAAAACTTAAATTATCAATTTTGCCGGCTGAGTATTCGCCTCGGCTGTGAAAGGTTGGGGTTTTAACTAAATAATTGCCTGCTTCTTTTCGGTCTAAGCGACACCAAAGCGGCGCTCCGCCAGTTTCATCAGCTTGCCAAAAAATGCGACTATGGGTGCCGTATTGGTTGGCAGGGGTAACGGGACAAAAACGCTCAGCTGAAAGCTGGGGAGCGCTAATCTGGCAAGCGGGAGCAGATATTGCTTTGGTTTCTGAACATTGAGCTGGGCACTGACTACA
The DNA here is from genome assembly GCA_020062525.1 of Patescibacteria group bacterium. GTDB lineage: Bacteria > Patescibacteriota > Patescibacteriia > JAACEG01 > JAGUWE01 > JAGUWE01. The sequence continues at coordinate 316 of JAGUWE010000119.1, forward strand.
ATTACTGCAAGGATAGGTCGGATTAACAGCAATGATTTGATAACTGTAAGAAGTGCCGCTGGTAATTCCCATATCCGGCCAAGAAGTGGCAGGGGTCTCTGATTTCAAGACGCCATCGCGCATTATTTTATAAGAAGTAGTGTTTTTAACTGCCGGCCAGCCCAGTTCAATTAAGGGATTATCTAAAAGACAGCGACTGGCTACTTGCAAATTAACTGGCTGATTGGGTGGACAATAAGGCGTGGGTGAAGGACTGGTTAAGACAGCTGTTTCTAATATAGAACATAAGTTATTACTGCTTTTACAAGAGCGAATTTGATAAGAGTAAATTTGAGCCGGGCTAACATTGGTGTCCTGATAAGTTTTAGTCGCGGGGTTAGTAATCGTGGCAATAATTGCGCCGTTGCGATAAAGCTCATAATAATTAACTTCCTCAGTACTGCTAATGTTCCAAGCTAAATCAATATAAAGATTTTTATTAATGTCACAGCGAGCAGCGGCTTGAGTTAAAGTTGGAGTTGGCGGCGGCTGACAATCATTGTTGCCACTGACAATGTTAGAGCGGGAAGTTCTATTTTCTGAAGCCAAAGCTTTAACATAATAAGAATACCAGGTTTTGTTTTCTGTTTGCGTGTCTTGCCAAGAAGTAGCGCTGGCTCCCAAAGTGGCAACTGGCGGGCTGGTAAAATCACTATAAGAAGCGGTCTGCCCTGTCAAGCGGTAAATTTCAAAGGAAGTGACGCCAAACGGCGGCGTCCAATTGAGAGTAAAAATTGGTTTGTTAGTAGAGGGATTACAAGCAGTGGACAAACTAACTGTAAAATTCTCCAAAGGACACAATCGCGCTGTAGCTTGAGCCACGTTAGAAAAAGAAGTGCTGACATTCTGGATTTTAAAGGTTTCCACCTGATAGCGATAAGTTTGGCCGCTAAGAGGAGCCACACCAGCGCTTCCAATATCATTGTAATAAGTATAAGAAGAAGAAAGGTTGCTCGCTATTTTAGTGCCATGAATTGGATTGCAACTAGCGCCTGGGCAGCGGTAAATATTATAAGAAGTCGCGCCGGCTGGCGGACTCCATCTTAATTTAATGACCGGATAGCCACTAACACAATTAACATTAGGGTCAGCTGTTAAATCTGCAATAGCCGCCGGCGGTGAACAATCTAAATTACCTAAATAAGAATTGCTGGATTGCCGCTCGCCAGCCGGATTCACTGCTTTAACATAATAAGTAAAACTGCCTGGCCCGGGCTTATTTGGCCCAAAAGAACTATTAGGCGGCCAGACGCTGCTTTGATAAATATTATTGCGATAAACTTTGTATTCAGTGACAGTGGTATCAGAATGAGTCCAAGAAATTGTGTAAGCCGGATCATTGTTGCCAGCGCAAGTTGAACTGCCTGAAATATTAAATGGCGGCGGCAGACAATAAACAGCCAAGACCCCGGCTGTTGCTTCGGATAAGCCCGAGTCAGCGCAACTGCCGCGGGCTTGAACAGCGTAACGGTAAGTCGTGGCTGGATTAACTTGATGGGTATAATTAGTATTAGCGCCGGCATCCAAAGAAGGGCTGCTTAAAGTCGGGGCTAAACCGCCAGTCGCGTAATAAATTTTATATGAAACTGCGCCTGTTACTGCCGGCCAAGACAAACTTATCACACTTTGCGAGCCATTGCAGGCCGGGGTGGCTGTTGGTTTACTGGGAGTGGCAGGAGTAACTGAACTTAAGGTAATGGCGTTATTGCCCGAGGAAAAACTGGCCCAAGTGCATTTAGCACTGCCCTCTATTTTGGCTCTGACAAAATAATAATAAGTGCCTTCTTGGGTAAGGCCCGAATGGACATATTGACGAGGTTCAGCGGCTGGGACAATTGCTACCCGGCCGCTGGTATCATCGCAGTCAGCCGGCGGCGCGCTGTTATTAAATTTTTCAAAAACTTCATAACTGG
>JAGUWE010000071.1 GCA_020062525.1 Patescibacteria group bacterium
ACTTGACATAGTATTTGCCCTTAATTTCTGTATCCATTTCTGCCTGAGTTATTTTGATTTTTTCTTTGGCCCGCTGTCGCAATTCATTTAAATCAAGTTTATTAAGTCCAACTATTCTTTTTTTAAGATAGGCGGGTTCATTTTTGTTAGGATCATCAATGACTTCGGCCAAAAGCACATCTAAAATCGCCCCAACCTTTGGTCCTGATTTAATTTTCAGTGTTGCCATAATTTTATGACCATTAATCTTTAGCATTTTAACCGAAATTGGATCTTGACTGACTTTTTCCACAATATATTCAAAATGCCTTAATTTATAGGGCTTGGCTTTAGGCACACCAGAGCCCAAACGATCAGCTATTCTTAAATCAACTAAGTCCTTAATGTTTTCTAAACCAACCTTACTAATTAAACGTCTAACCCCAGCTTCACCGACCACCTCAACATCATAATAAAACATATGATAACGGATTAATAGACCAACTTTATTAATGTCTTCACGGCTAAAATGAAGCCGATGTAGAATTTTTTGGCTAACTTGAGCTCCAATAACATCATGGTTATAAAAAGTGGCCTCTGGACCTTCACCTCGTTTAGCTTGGGGTTTGGCAATATCGTGAAATAAAGCCGCTAACCGAACCTGATAATCCTGACTCGGGCAATATTTCAACGACAAAACACTATGCTTATAAATCGTATAAATATGGTGCTTATTTTGACTTACGCCTACGCCTAATTCTAATTCTGGCAAAATATATCTTAATAAATTTGCCTCTTTAAGCATTTCAATAGCTTCAGCTGGTTTATCTGATAAAATTATTTTGATTAATTCCTCGCGAATCCGCTCTGGCGAGATTCGTTTAATTAAAAAGGCAAGTTTTTTAATCGCTAACCAAGTTTTTGTCTCAATTTTATAATTTAGAGTCACAGCAAAACGAATGGCTCGTAATAATCGCAAAGCATCCTCACTAAAACGTTTTTCCGGCTCCCCCACTGCTCTAATAAGCTTATTTTTAAGATCTTCCTGTCCTTTAAAAGGATCGATTATTTGATAATTTTTGATTTTTGATTTTTGATTTTTGATTTCTCGCGCCCAAGGCGCGAGTGCTATGGCATTAATGGTAAAATCTCGCCTGGCCAAATCTTCCTTTAAATTGCGAGTAAATTTAACTGAATCCGGATGTCTTTGATCAGAATACCTTTCGTCAATCCGAAAAGTCGTGACTTCAATTGGGCCTACGGCTGATTTTTTGCCAACAATTTCATAAATCGTGACCGTGCCAAATTTATTTAAATAAACGCTTTTAGGAAAGAGTTTTTGAATTTGCTCGGGCAGGGCTGAGGTGGTGATGTCCCAGTCCTTTGGCTCAATGCCTAATAAAAAATCGCGCACACAGCCGCCAACCGCATAGGCCTCAAAACCAGCTTGTTCTAATTTTTTAATAATCAACTGAACTTCTTTGGGTAAAAGCATATTTTTAATACATAATCATAATCATATTTTAGGGTAGGGTTTGAAAAAGTTTGGCGAGGAAAAGAATTTTACGGAGCATCCACAGGCAAATTGGCTTGGTCTCGCCGCGGAGGCGAGCAATTTGCCGAGGACTGAGCGAATTTGCCGCTGGAGCAAATGAGCGGCTCCGGAAAATTGTTTTCCTCGCTATGAAACAATCAATCGGTTTAAAATAATTTATTAAAGTTTATTTCTCTTTCTTTTTTTAAATTCTTTTTTTATCATCTCTAAAGTATACCCCCTATTTTTTAATTTTTTAATTTCAGATAAACGTTTTCGCGACTTTTCTAAATCATAAACTCTATTTTTATTTTTGGCAAACTGAAGATAGAGGAGAAGCCCTATCTTAGAATAATATTTAACCGTGGTCAAATTAATTTTTGCGATTTTAGCTAATTTACCAATGAAAACAAATTTTTTCTCCATAGGCCTTACTATCTATTTACCCCCACACCTATTCATAGGTGTGGGGGTTTACTATCTATCTACTATCTATTTTATAATTTAAAAAAATATTGTTAAGTGCATAAAAAATTTTCTGATTTGGCGACAAATTCTTTTCGGAAAAGAAAAAATTTTCTTTTACCCTAGTAGTATCCGCCATTGGCGGAACTACGGGGCGGGCAAAGTGTGGTTCCCTCCATCGCTACCTCTTTTGTTAAAACTTCAGATGGTCAAGAAAGCTTCGGCCTTCGGCCGACGAAGTCGGCGGGCAGGCGAGCCGACCCCGAACAAATCTCTTTCAGAAATTTAATGGGGTAAATATTTTTTACAGGCCTGCCCCGTAGTTAAATTCGAAGAATTTATACTTCGGGGTTCTTTGCAGTTTTTGCTTTCTAATAGTTTAAATTTAAACTCTTCTTAAAATTTCAAGATATTCTTCTGGGGTAATGCCCAAAATTCGTAAATTATTTCGAATAATAAAAATCGGAAGTTCTTTATCTCGAGGAATAACTATCGGTCGCCTTAAATCATTTCTCCAATAGATTCGGTGGTCACCTTTTTCCCTTTCAAAATGGCAACCCACAAATAAAAGGAATTTTTCAAATTTTTTCCAATGGATAGGGGCTAAATGGGCAATATATTATTTTACTGGCACCCTAACATTATAAGATCTTTGAGAAATAACCATTGGGGGCGTCCATTCTGCTTTAATTCGTTTCCACCCCAAATTATATAAGACCTCTTCTAACGTCCCTTTTTTTATAAGTTCTTCAAAAAAATATTAACGATTTCATTAAATCGCTTTTTTACTTCTTCATAACTTCTACCAGAAGTAGATAAATCAAGAGCGGGAGTATAGGCGATAAATTTTTTACCTTCCCGAATAATAGAAACTGAAAGTTTAAGTTCTAACATAGTTTTTATCTATTTTAACAATAATTTAATAATAACAAATAAAACGCCATGAGTCATTTATTTGGTGCACCGTGGTCTGCTTCGCCAAAGGCTATGTAAGACCAAATGGGAATCGTTTTCCTATAAAATTAAGGGTTTAACCATGTTTAACCATTCCGAAGATTTAGTGTAGGGTGGTGCCCCCGCCAAGAATTGAACTTGGATTTAGGGCTTAGGAGTCCCTTGTTCTGTCCGTTGAACTATGGGGGCAGTTTTTCTTGCTTTGACAGATTCGACTTAATCATTTAAAATATAAAAAGGTTAAGCGATATATTATTATTAAATCAAATTATTATGTTTAAATCAACTGAGGAGAAAAATTTCAAGGAAATTGAAACCATTATTGGCCCTTCGGTTAAGGTTAAGGGTAATTTTTCTACCCGCGGTAATATCAAAATTGAAGGAGAGTTAGAGGGCTCGCTCAAAACCGAAGGTAATTTGGCTGTCGGGAAAAATGCTAAAATAGCGGCCACGGTCGCTGCTAATAATGCTTTTGTGGCTGGAGAAATTAAAGGCAATGTTAAAATTAAAGGATTAATTGAATTAGTTCAAAGTGCTAAAGTGATTGGTGATTTAGAAGCTAAAGAGGCAAGCATTGCTAAAGGTGCTATTATTAATGGTCGTTGGACAGTCGGCTCAGTTAGCCCGGAACCGGCCAAAACTCAAATAAAAGTGGAAAAGGAAGAATAAACTTTTTAAAATTTTTATGTATTTTTATTTAGTTGATAGTTTCTTAAGTGAGAAAAAATACGAAAAGATTTTTGCCCGGATTGAAAATCGGATTGTTGATTTAGGTATTAATGGCCGCATCACTCGTTTATCTTTACTTAAAAGCGCAACGGAATTGATTAAAGAAGAAATTAAACGGGGGGCTAAGACCATTGTGGCTATTGGTAATGACAAAATCATCGGTCAAATAATCAATGTCATTGCTGAAGAGGATCTCACTTTGGGCCTTATCCCGGTTGGCGAAAATAATCAAATTGCCCAGGCCTTAGGCATTGCAGAAAACGAAGCAGCTTGCGATATTTTATCAGCTCGCCGAGTAGAAAAATTGGACTTAGGTAAAGTCAATCAAAATTATTTTTTATTTAAAGCTCAAATCCAATCGCCAGAAATAATCTTGGATTCTGACAATCAATATAAAATCAATTTATTAAGCAAAAATAATCTTATTACTATTTATAATTTAGCCGTTGAGGCAGAATTAAAAAGGGTTTTACCGGCTGAAAAAAATTATCATTGTTTTAATCCTCAGGATGGAATTTTAGAATTAATCATCAATCCTGATAAAGATTCTCAAAAAAGTTTTCTGAAAATTTTTAATTGGTTGGGTAAAAAAAGAACGGCTCTAACTTTAGCTGAAAAAATCAGTTTTTTCCCAATTAAGAATATTAATATCAAAAGTAAAGAATCAGTGCCAGTTGTTTTGGACCAATGCATTGTAACCAAAACTCCGGCTCAGGTTAGCGTCTTGCCCAAAGCTCTCAAAATAATAGTTGGCAAAAACCGGGTTTTTTAAAAAAAATAATGAGACTTTCGCGTTTGTCATCCTGAACTTGTTTCAGGATCTCCTAATATTGTTTAATGAGATTCTGAAATAAATTCAGAATGACACATGGGGATGGGGTGTTATTTAAATGCAAAGGTCTTAAATAAAAAACTAACCCCGAGAAAGCGGTTAGTTTTTTATTTTTACTCTAAACTTACAGGCGTGGCAGCATTAACCACGTCTTTTAATTTATCTTTAATCACATTATCTTCAACAACCATTTTTTTGGCGGTAATTGAAATAACCTGAGTGGGACTGATAATTAACTGATCCTGAAAAATTAAATCCTTAATTGGATTTAAACTTTTAACACAATAACAGACAATTTGCTGTGTTTCACTATCAATGTCAAACGAAGCAATCTTGCCTAATTTTTCACCGCTTTTTGTCTCAACTGGCAAAGAAATGAGATCTTTGGTTGTGAGTCTCATATTTTTAGTTATTAAGCGGATTTTTCCTTAAAAAGATAAAATTGCTGAAGTATGGTTAAAAGATTAAAAACTAACCAATAAAGAGTTAGGCCGCTAGGCAATGAAAGACCAAAAAAAACTACTAAAAAGGGCATAAAATAAAGCATCTGTTTATTCATAATCGCAGCCAGGTTGGCCTCGCCCAGCTTGGGGTTTTGGGGATTCTTGACTTTTTTGCCGATGAGCATTTTTGTCTGCCAATACTGGCTAATTCCAGCTAAAACAGCTAAGATAATATTGGGTTTAGTTAAATCAAATAAACCTAAGAGGGAAGAATTTAAACTGCCGGGATTAGCAATAAAAGGATAAAGTAAATTGAGATTGGCAGATTTTAAACCGCTAGAGAAAACCTGAAAAACAGCAATAAAAACCGGCAGCTGAATTAAAAGCGGCAAACAAGATGAAAGGGGATTGATTTTTTCCTGACGATAAAGCTCCATCATTGCCTTGGCCTGCTGCTCCCGTTTGTCTTTATATTTCTTTTTAATTTCTTCTAAACGGGGCTGAAGCGCCTGAAGTTTTTTCTGAGCTAAGGTTGATTGGCGAGACAATGGCCAGAGCACTATTTTGACTAAAATTGTTAAAGCAATAATGGCTAAGCCCAAATCATGCCAAGTTAAATTGTAGAAAAAAATCAGCAAATTAAAAAGTGGCTGATAAAATAAAGTAGTAAATAATTGGGCCATGAACTTTTTAGCTAATTTTAAACCGGCGGATCATAGCCGCCCTTTTTATTAAATGGATTACAACGCAGCAGCCGCCAAACTGTTTTCAGTCCCCCTTTAATTAAACCCAAGCGCTCAATTGCTTGATGGGCGTATTCAGAACAAGAGGGGTAAAAGCGACAATAACCCCGAGGAAAAAGAAAAGAAAACCAGCCATGATCAAAAGAGAGGGTCTTTTGATACATTTTAATTAGTTTTAAAACAAAAGCTCTTAGGTGGAGAGTAAAGAGGGTCACAATTAATTTATTTACTTTAAAATACACGGTTTATTTTTGTTTAATTTTCTCATTGCGGATAAAAAAATTTCTTTGAGTTCTTGAAATTTTTTCTGCCTGGCTTCTGGACGAACTAATATGACTATATCAAAAGAAGAGGAAAGCTCTTTTAAAGCAGAATAAGATAGAGCTCGTAATTGTCTTTTTAAACGATTACGCAAGGTGGCTTTTTTAGAAACTTTATTGGAAACAACAATGCCAAAACGGGAATAAACTAAATCATTGGGTAGGACTTTAATAAAAAGCAATGGCTGATTAATCACTTTGCCCATTTTCGTCACTCTTTTAAAATCCTTATCATGCGTCAAGCGATTTTTTTTCGCTAACATAAATTTACCAAGCCAAACGTTTTCTACCCTTGGCTCTTCTTTTTTTAATAATCTCTTGACCAGTGCGGCCAGACATTCTTTTTCTAAAACCATGAACTTTTTGTCTTTTTCTTTTTTTTGGTTGATAAGTTCTTTTCGGCATACATTAAAATTGAAGTCCCAACTTATTAATTTATAATTTAACTTCTCTTATCTTAACAATCCAGTGGGTGAAAGTCAAATTAGGGTTTGGAAACTAAGTTTTCAAAAAATAATAAACCCTGAAACCCGCTTCGCTAAGTGAGAGCGAGGCAAGCAAGTTCAGGGTGACATAAAGGGTCGGGATAGAAAAAAACTGTCCAATTGCCTAAGTTGTGATATAAAAAAATTAAAATAAGTTACATTTTTATCTTACTCTTAATTACTGATTCAATAGTCAAATCCTTATCAGCATCTTGCCAGGCCGGTGAACGGAATATCTCCAGCAATCGCCAATGCGCTTTTTTATAGCCGCTATAAGAAGGTAAATCCGGCCAGTCAGTTTCCTTTTTTTCGTATTTGGTTAATTCTTCTATAAATTTGCCGATTTTAATTTTATTGACCTTGTTGTAAAAAGTTTCAAAATCAGGGCCTTTCAGGCCAGCGTGTCTTGTTAAATCATCTGCCAAAAATAGTTTATATTTTTCAAACCCTTCTTGATTGGCGCCGTAATGGAGATTGTCTTTTAAAACATCTCTTAAGTTTTCCCAGCGAGTCAGTTCTTTGTTTAATTGCGTTGCTATTTGAGAATCAGTTTTGCTATATTGAGCTACTTGATGAGTTAAGTTTTTAATATCAGTATCTAATATTTTAACAGTCCTTTCCTGTTCTAGAAAATTATAATCTTCAAAACATTTAATCATTTCTTGCGATACTTCAGTTGAAGTTCCTAAAGGTTGTGCTGGATATTTTTGCTGATAATCTTTAATTACTTCTTCATACAATCTCCCCTTCTTGCCAGTTTGGTATTCCAAAGGAACAGTAATTGGTTTTCCAGCTGGTTTGGTTAAAATTTCAGCTCCGCTTGGCGCTTTGGCTTTAAGATACTCCATTTCTACCAAATTCATTTTGCCACTTTGGGGATCAATCTCTACATAACCCTTGCCAACGCGGCGCATCATTTCTAGATAGCCATTTATATCTTTGGAATAACCAAGTTTTTCCATTTTGGCTGTTAGATCCTTATTTTTTAATGCTTCTTTGGCGTGCTCCAGCCACAATTGATGAGCTTTAGTTCCTGTCCATCTGTCAATATTCATTCCTTCCTGCCAACCAAAATGCTTGGCTAACTCCGGGTCATTTTTAAATAAATCAATGATTACTCCTTCGGGTCCTCGTTCACCAATCGGATAAATCTCTTCTTCTGGTTGATAAAATCCTTTTGATGCTTTCATCGCTTCCTCTACCGTTGCTATTACCCCGGGGGTTTTGCCGACTTCTGGTGCTTTTGTTAATTGCTCGGTCGCCGTTTCTTTTTCAATTGCTTCTTCTAATTTTCTTTTCGCCATTTCTGCCTGTTCTTCGTAATAAGTACCGGGCGTTCTACCCCTCTGAAGATCCTCGGGGGTAATGGTACCGCGGGATTCAGGGCGAGTGGTGGTTTTATCTAAAACCTTGGCTGACCCTGGCTTTCCCCAACCAAACCATCCTTCAGCTAAATGTCTTAAAGCCATACCACTAAGGGCAAGGCCGGCTCCCCACAAAGCGCCTTTACCTACTTGCTTTAAAATATAATTTCTTTGGGTTTTAGAAATTTTTTCTTGTCGTAAATTTAAAATTTTTTCTAAGTCAGTTTTTACTAATTTTGATTTTTCTTCACCTTCAACATAAACTCTGGCTTTGCTTAGATCTTGGATTAAATCCAATTGATTCTTGAGTCGCTCCTGACTTTGGCCAAAATTGACCCAACCCTTTTCAATTCTTCCTTCGTTCGCCTCAACCAGAACTTTTAAACGACCAACTAATTCCTTTCTTCTGGCTGAATTTTCTTCACTATCAATTTTCCCGATTAGCCAATCTAATTTTTTGGTTAAATCAGGGGCCTCAACAATATTTTTCTTTGATTCTTTTTCTTTCAGCCCCTCTTTTCGGCCTCGTCTGGCCATTTTTTCTGCTTCAATTAAAGTTTCTTTAGCCCTTCTGCCTGTTAAAATTCCACCCATACCGGCAGCAGCTAAGGGAATGCCGGCTAAACCCACCATGCTCATTGTCACCGAGCGAGTAATAAAACCAGCGGCTGCATAAAGACCGCGCTCAGTAGCTATATTAAACATCGCTCTCTGCCAGACTTTTTTATCTTTAATTTTTTGTAATTGTTTTTCAACCCCCGGATGAGTATTTAAAAATTGGTTTAACTGCACTTTGCCATCAATGTTGTTTAAATACAAAGCGGCCTCTCTTTGATTATTATCATTAACTTTTAATCTTAAATTTAAAAATTCGCCACGGGCTTTTTCATATTTTTCTTTCAACTCCTGATAACCTTTTCGTTCTTTGCTGGTTGCACTTTTATAAGCCCGTTCAGCAGGTGTTTTACTAAATTCATTGGCAATTTGATTAAATTGTCTAACTTTTTCTTGCTCCTCGGGGCTTAAATTTTCCAAACCGCCAGCATATTGAATTTCTAATTCTCCTTTTTCGTTTTTAATTACTTCTAAACCCATTACCTTCATACCATTAACTAATTGCTGAAGGGTCTGTTCGTGAACCTCTAAGCCGCCTTTGGTAATCTCTTCGGCCGTGGCTTTTTCTAAGCGGGCAATTTGATATTTTTTGCTGATATTCTGCCAAATTCGGCCCCGAAATTTGGCTTGACTGGTATTTTCTCTATATTTAGCCAAGGCCTCATCCTGAACTCGGCCTAGGTTTAATTGTTCTAAATTTGCTAAAACTAAAAGTTGCTGACCGGTTGACAAATCAGCAAAACTCTCAATATTTTCTAAATCTTCTTTATTAAGATTAAATTTAGCTGATTTTTCCAAAACTGAAGAATCAAATTCTAATTCTTTTTTTTCTTTAATTTCTTCTTTCTCTGCCTCTGGTTCTGATGGAGGAGTTTTTGGCTCCTCTTTTTCTTCTGGTTTTTCTACTCTTTCTTCTACTTTTTCCTCTTCTTTTTCTCTTAAGACCTCCGCCATGGGCCTTTTGGGCATCTCGGTTGTTTTTAATTCTTCAGCTGCTCTTTTTTCTTGTTCCTCTATTTCTTTCATTGATTTGATCCTGTTTTTTTGTAATTTTCTTTGACTTTCTTCAAATGTTTCTAAAGGAGGTTGTTCCTGTTTATTCATAATTTTTATTTGATTTATAAATTTGATTCTATTTAAATTATACCACATTCCCTTTTAAAAATCAACCCTCAGTAAGACCCTTGACTTTTAAGATTTTATCTAGTTTTATTAAGTCATCCACAATTTGACCACAGTTTATTCACAAAAAGGCTCTTGACGAGGATTGGCAGGTAATTTTTTGTCTGTTATAATAATGATTGATTATATTTTTAGCCCTAATTTTGCTTTTTATGACCAAAGAACAACTTTGGCAAGCAGCTTTGGGTGAAATGGAGCTTTTAATTAGCAAAGCTAATTTTACCACTTGGTTTAAAAATACTTACATTACTTCTTATGAGGAAGAAACTATTGTTATTGCCGTGCCTAATGCTTTTACCAAAAATTGGTTAGAAAAAAAATACCATTCCTTTATTTTAAAAGCCCTTCAAAATATCAGTGATAACAAAATTAAAAAAATAATTTATTGCGTAGAAACAGCCAAACTCAAAGAAACCAAACAATTAGAAATTAAAATAAAGGAAAGGGTGATGTCTGTTTCTGATAAAGAATTAATTACTTCTGCTTCTTTGGGCCTTAATTCTCATTATAAACTTGATAACTTTATTGTTGGTAAAAGCAATGAATTAGCTTTTGCTACGGCCAAAGCAGTGGTAGAAAAACCAGGCCACTCTTATAACCCTCTTTTTATCTACGGTGGCGTAGGTTTAGGTAAAACCCATCTTCTCCAAGCTGTGGGTAATGAAATTTTTCAAAAAAGTCCAGTCAAAAAAATTATTTATATAACTTGCGAACAATTTGTCAATGAATTTATTAAAGCCATTTCCAGTAATAGTTTAGAGAATTTTAAAGATAGGTATCGGAAGGTTGATGTTTTATTAGTTGATGATGTTCAATTTTTAGCTGGCAAAGACCGTACTCAAGAAGAATTCTTTCATACTTTTAATGCTTTACACCAGGAGAATAAACAAATTGTCTTGAGTTCTGATCGACCACCAAAATCAATTGCCACCTTAAAAGATCGGTTGGTCTCTCGTTTTGAATGGGGCATGATTGCTGATATCGCTCCCCCGGATTTAGAAACCAGAATTGCTATTTTAGAACAAAAAATTCAAGAAAAAAATTTTGAACTTAGTAAAGAAATCAGCCGCTATGTTGCTACTAATATCCAGACCAATATTCGTGAATTAGAAGGCGCTCTGAACAAAATTATTGCTTGGCACCAGATTAACAACCAAATTCCTACTTTGGAAACCGCTCAAAAAATTCTCTCTAATTTAAAACAATTTCAAAGAAAAGGCACTATTACAACTAAACAATTACTACGAGTAGTGGCTGACTTTTATGACATTCAATTAGAAAATCTTATGAGTAGCTGCCGTAAAAAGAATTTAACTGTGCCTCGACAAATTGCGATGTATTTAATGCGTAAAGAAAATAATGCTTCTTTTCCAACTATTGGCCAAGAAATAGGTGGACGCGATCATACCACGGCCATGCATGCTTGCTCAAAAATTGAAAAAGAAATAGAACATAATGAAGTTTTACGTCAAGATATTGAATTAATTAAACAAAAATTGTATAATATGTAGATTAACTGTGGATAGAGTTGTTAATTTTTTGGTTAATTTTTGTTGATTAAAAATTATCATAAATTTAACCAAAAACAGTAAACAATTAATTAACAAATTTTGACTATGTTTTTCCCACCTTATCCTCAAGTTAATTCATACTTCTTTGTTGTTTAAATAAAGATAAAAAAAATTCATTTAATTATTTATCCACCCTTTCTATTACTAATACTAAAATTTATTTATAAATTAATTAATAATAATTTTAAATCTTATGAAAATCATTTGTACTCAAGAAAACCTTAATCGTAGTTTATTTATTGTTAATAATATTGCTGGCAAAAATATTAATTTACCAATACTTAACAATGTTTTAATTCGGGTGGAAAACAAAATCATAACTCTTTCAACCACTAATTTAGAAATAGGCGTTCATTGTTCAGTGAGAGGCAGAATAGAAAAAGAGGGCTCTTTTACTGTTCCAGCTAGATTATTAACTGATTTTATTAGTTTATTAACCAAAGAACAATTTGAATTGTCTGTAGATAACGACGAATTAGTAATTACTAGTAAAAACCACCAAGCTAAAATTAAGGGCTTACCAGCCGATGATTTTCCACTTATCCCCCAAATAGAAAAAAAAACACCCTTTATTTGTGATGCTCAAGAATTTAAAAAAGCTATTAGCCAAGTAGTTTTTGCTATTACTATTAATGAAACCAGACCAGAAATTAGCGGTGTTTTATTTAATTTTAATGCTCAAAAAGCAACCCTCACCCTTGTCGGTACTGATAGTTATCGCTTAGCTGAAAAAACACTGCCTTTAAAAAAAACCACAACCACTAATCATAAAATCATCGTGCCTTTGAAAACCGTTCAGGAAATAGCGAGAATTTTGGGTAGTTTTAAAGAAGAAGATTTGGGTCAAGAAAATAATATTGAGATTTATTTATCCGAAGAAAATCAAATTTTATTTTCAGTTAATGAGGTTAATCTAATTTCCAGAGTGATAGAAGGTCAATATCCAGAATATAAAGAAATCATACCCACAACTTTTAAAATCCAAGCCATTATGGATAAACAAAATTTTATTAATATTATTAAAACCAGCAGTCTCTTTAGTCAAACAGGTATTAATAGTGTTAATTTAGAGTTTTTGTCCCAGGATCAAGTAATTAAGGTTAGTTCAGCCAATCTCCAGACAGGAGAAGAGATTTCGCAGTTAGAAGGCAAAATTGAAGGCCAAGATAATAAAATTGCTTTAAATTATCGTTTTTTATTAGATGGTTTAGCCGCTTTAACTGAAGACGAGGTTTTAATGGAGGTGATTGATAAAGACACTCCTTGTTTAATTAAATCACCGGGCAAAGAAGATTATCTCTATATTATTATGCCGATTCGGCAATAATAAAAACCAAAAATAAAAAATAGAATATAAAAAATTTAGAAATTGATATAAATAATATAATAAAAACTTCTCTGTGCGTAAAAGAGAAGTTTTTATATCTGAAAAATTTATTATTGAATTTCAAGATTAATTTTTTCACTATAAAGCGATTGATTATTATTTTGAATAATTTCTACAAATAATTGGTAAGGGCCAGTTTGTTCTGGCGGATTTTGCCAAGTTAAATTAAAAGTTTTTTGTTG
>JAGUWE010000033.1 GCA_020062525.1 Patescibacteria group bacterium
GACAGGTCGGGGGTAAGCATTCCGCATCTTCTACCTTCACCATACCACAGAGCAACATCTTGTTTAATTCTCTCATACTGGGTCTGGGGGGAAGGAATTTTTGCCCGCCCTCGCTTCCGCCGCTTCTTTTTTTGTTGCCGTAATTTTTCATATTTCGCTTTGCGAAATGCGCCGCCAGAAATTGTTGTTTACATTCTTTGATTTTTGGTGTAGCATTAAAGTAGTTGAAAAGAAATATTATCTTATACTTTAATTCTACTACCACGATATTAGTATGTCAAGCATAACCAAAAATCTAAGAAGATTAAGGGAAGCCAAAGGGCTTTCTCAAGAAAAATTGGCGAGATTGGCCGATGTCGCCAATAATACAATTATCAAAATTGAAGCTGGTAAAAACCAGAATCCAACGCTTGACACTCTCAAGAAAATATCCAAAGCTCTTGAGGTAAGCGTTGATGATTTAATTAAATAATCGTAAAATAAAACTATGAAAAAACTATCTACTCTCGTTACATTATCATTAATTGCATTTTTGGCGGTATTTTCTTTTGTTCCCAAATCAGTATTAGCAGACGGCATGATGATTAGACCCGACCCTTATTCAGACCGTTGGGATTATTCAGATGAAAGTAATCAGCAGGCATTTATCAACTATGATAATGGCTTGCAAAGAATGATTATTAGCGTTGGGCTTGAAAGTGAAAATAGCAATGGCGTTGTTTGGCTTTTTCCTGTCCCCTCCGATCCTAACAAAGTAGCTATCGATGTAGTTAAAAATCTGCCCCAATTGAGCGGTGAAGAAATTTCAAAGAAGGCAAAATCAAATTTGGACGATACGACAAAATTTTTACAGATGACTCAAATTTATACGATT
This sequence comes from Patescibacteria group bacterium, assembly GCA_020062525.1. Taxonomy (GTDB): domain Bacteria; phylum Patescibacteriota; class Patescibacteriia; order JAACEG01; family JAGUWE01; genus JAGUWE01. The sequence continues at coordinate 875 of JAGUWE010000033.1, forward strand.
CCTTTTGTATTACTTTCTCAAACATTAGGCACAGCTGGAACAAAGGGGTTTGGTACTCTCGGCGCGCCAGAGGGTATTGGCCGAGGCGTTGAGCCAGATGTTGTAGTTTACGAGCATTTGGAGAAAGAGGGTATTACTTCGGAAATTATTACCGCTAAAACCGCAACTGGTCTTTACGATTATTTAAAAAGCAAGGGATTAAAAATTGAAAGTGGCTCTATTCCGGTTTTGGATAACTACATTGGCAAAGAATATTCTTTTGTTGCTTCTTGGATAAGCTCTTCTGAAAATATTGTTTCTACACAAAGAGGTGTATTCGTAACATTTCCAACAAAAAATATTTATTTTCCAATGTTGCCCACAAGCGTTTATGGGAGCAAAACCGTTCCGGCAACAATTAGAGTGATTGGCCATGTTTCACCAAAAGTATTTCAGGAGATTAAAAGTTATACCAAAACAGAATATTATATTGATAGTTACGCCAGTTTTGCCGATGACTTAAAAAATTTTTACAGCGGACAAAATCAAGATGTCAAATATACTAAAATAGAAATCAACGCACCTTCAAAATTCTTAACTGAAGATTTATGGATAAGCAACTTTTCGCCTATAAAAACTTACTACTCGACTTTTGTTGCTAAACATCCCGCAATTAGCGCGATACTTTTGCTGATAATAAGTTCATTGATAACAGGCATTTTAGCAGGTTTGATTGCCTTCAGAGCTTTGAGGGAAAACATATTTAAGCTTGGGCTTATTGGGTTATCTAACTGTTTATCAATTTTCGGTTTATTGATAACAACTGTGCTTATTGGTACAAAAGAAAAAAATGAAAGTATTGAATCAGTACTTACCGAAATAAAACAAAGAGGTTATTTCTGGAAAAGAAAACTTGCAATTATTCTATTGTTGGCCGATTTGCCGTTTTTAGTGATTTCTGTTTTTGCCATTCCTAGTTTAATCGAAGAGTTGGTAGATTTGTTTGGCCCAGGTTATTTCTACGCAACAGAACAGCTTATATTGGTATTAGTTTCAGTCACAGTATTGGTATTTTCTCTAATAATCAGAAGAATAAAACCGGAAGATAGAAATTTATTTGAACAGCTTAAATTGAACAATTATTCGTCTTGGTCATTTCAGCCAAAAGATAAAGCGAAAATTATATTTGTTCCTCTCTTTTCAATTTCGTTTCTGATAGTTTCTTGGTTGTTAGTTAAATTGGTTGGATTTACAGTTTAGAAATTTTATGCGGCGCGCCAGTTTCACTGGCACGAAATTCGGCGGCGGCGGAAAGCGAGGGCGGGCAAAAATTCCTTCCCCCCAACCCAGTATGAGA
>JAGUWE010000030.1 GCA_020062525.1 Patescibacteria group bacterium
ATATCTTAAAAAACACATTGAAATAAATAATTACAAAAACATAACTCCTTTTAATGTTGCGGTGTCTGATAGAGAAGGTTTTGCTTTTTTTGCGAGAGGAGAGAATACCTCTACGGGACATTTAACAAACGAAGGTGAAATAAAAGTGAGGACTATTGCGATTGATGACTGGATAAATAATAAAAAATTGCCGATACCCAATGTTTTAAAGATAGACGTGGAAGGAGCGGAATTCGATGTTTTGATTGGAGCGGCTAATTTTTTTCAGAACAATAAGCCGGTGATTTTTCTCTCACTACACAGTAAAGAAGTTCATAAAAAATGCTGCGGCCTCCTTTTGTCGTTGGGATATAAATTAGAGCCGGTTGGGGAATTGGACATCGGCGAGGCAACTGAAATCTTGGCAAAATCTTGACTTATTTTTTGTTTTATTGTTTACTGCTTATTAGCAATATTGGCAATTTAATATTGGTTGAAAGGAAGATTAAATAAGAAAAAATTAAGAAGGAGGTGAAAAAAGATGGAAAAGAAGGAAAGGATTTGCTTGATTATTCCGCCGTCGGTTTTTCTACTTGATGAGCGGGTTTTTATGTCGCTGGGCATTTTGAAAGTAGCGGCGGTTTTAGAGAAGCAATACAAAGTGGAGGTAATTGATTTATCAGGGGTTAAGAATTTTGAAGATGTGATCCGCGATTACGCGTATCTTTCTGACACTCTGGTTTTTGGTTTAACTGCTACTACGCCTCAGATGCCGGCTGTAACAAAAATTATCAAGGCAATAAGAGAAACAAAACTCCAAGTCAAGATTATTTTGGGCGGCCCCCACGGAACTTTAGTGAACGCTGCTTACCGGCAAGAACACTTAAAGAACATCAAAGGCAGAGCCAATAAATCGTTTTTTGATTTGCTGGAAATGTTTGATGTAGTTATTGCTGGAGATGGCGAGGAATCTATTTTTGAAGCCTTAAAGCCCAATGCCCCCAAGTTGATTGACGCAGATAATTCGCAGTCAGAGTTATTTTTGACAAGCAATAAACTTAGTGGATATCCCCTTCCAGCCAGGCATTTAATTGATGTCAACAGTTATCACTATTCTATTGACAATGAAAGAGCTTTGAGTTTGATTGCTCAGTTAGGATGTCCCTATAATTGCGGTTTTTGCGGCGGAAGAAAATCACCATCTTTCAGAAAGGCGAGAACAAGACCAGTAAAGAATATTATAGAGGAAATCACTCATCTTTATGAAAGATACGGCGTTAAAGGGTTTATGTTTTACGATGACGAGCTGAATGTCAATCGGAAATTGATGGTTGATTTGATGAATTCCCTTATTGCGCTCCAGGACAAATTGGGGACGGAATTCAGGCTGCGAGGATTTGTAAGAACAAATTTATTTGATGATGAACAGGCAGAAGCACTGTACCGGGCTGGATTCCGATGGTTGCTTATTGGTTTTGAATCCGGCTCTTCAAGGATGTTAAGAAATATGAATAAACGAGTAACCCGCGAAGAGAATACTCAGTGTCTGGAAACTGCCAGAAGACATGGTCTAAAAGTGAAAGCCCTGATGAGTATTGGCCACCCGGCTGAGTCCGAAAAGACAATAATGGAGACGCACAAATGGCTTTCAGAAGTTAAACCTGATGATTTTGATGTGACAATTATTACGGTTTATCCGGGAACGCCATATTATGACGAGGCCGTGCCTCATCCGACCAAAGCGGGCATTTGGGTCTACACTTATGACAATGATCGTCTCTACAGCGAAGAGATAGACTATAAAGTTGCTGCCGATTACTATAAAGGCGACCCGGATGGCGGTTATAAATCGTATGTTTATACAGATTTTCTAACTGCCGAAGAAATTGTTAGTTTTCGGGGTTTTGTAGAGCGAGATGTGCGGGAGAAGCTTGGAATACCATTCAACCCGAGTGCTTCAGCAAGAACTTACGAACATTCAATGGGAGCGTTCCCTCCCTACATTCTAAAAAGGTCATCTGATTAAGGGGGTTAATAATTTATTTACTGACCCCCTTTATTTTTATATACTTTTTAATGATATGAAAATTTTAGTTACTGGCGGCG
>JAGUWE010000061.1 GCA_020062525.1 Patescibacteria group bacterium
AATGGTTATTTAAGAAAAGAATTTAAAAAAGCAGCTAAACTCCAATTCTTAGAACTTATTTTCCCGCCTGTGAGTTATTGCACTGATAACGCAGTGATGATTGCGGTGGCTGCTTATTTTAAGTTTCAACGAACCAAGAGTTTTAATTGGCGAAAGATTAGAGTTGAAGCCAACCAAACATTGCTTTAATAAATCCGAAATCCTAAACAAATAATTTCTACCAGTTTCTATTAGTTTCAATTATTTTCGGAAACTCACTGAACCTTGAATTATGAAATGGTTATTTCCCCCTTTGAAAAAGGGGGATTAAGGGGGATTTTTAAAAATCCTCCCTAACCCTCCTTTATAAAAGGAGGGTAAAAATGAATTTCGTAATTCAAGGTCACTGAAACTCTTTGAAATTAATAGAAATTCATTGTATTGAGGGGGTTAGAAACTATTTAACGTTTTCCTCGCTTGGACTATAAAGTTTATTTTTAATTTTCCATTTTTCCACATATTGACCCAATCCTTCCCGTTCTAATTTGAGGCGGCGGCGGGTATTTTTTTGCGACCAGTCAACCAAACTCTCAAAATTAATTTTGTAACGGCCCCTGACTACGATATAGCGCAACTGCTGATTTTTAATTGCCTGGCGGATAGTAGTAGAAGTGATGCCAAAAAGCCGACTGGCCTCGCTAACCGAGACCCTAATTGGGAATTTGGGTAATTTGTTTTGTTCGGCCATAAGTTTAGAAATAAGTAATTTAAATTATACACAGTTGTATAAGTTGTTAATTATATTTTATACAATCTTGTATAAATTTGTCAAGTTTTTAAGGAATTTGTTTATTTTATACATATTTGTATAATTTTAAAAGGGATGGTTAAGTTAGAGGGTTATGGTTAAGAAGCCTGTTTCAATTTGTTGGTTTGGCGTCAAACGTTTAGAGGTTACAACGCCCGTATCGTTAAACGTCAAGCGGTAACGTAAAAGACATTAAACGTAACCCTTAGACGATACGGGCATCAAACCCCTTGCCTTTTAACTGTTTTGTTGCCAATCCTTGCAAAATCGTCTATAATGGGCAGTGTAACGTTTTAATAAATTTTTCGTCTTAATAAATGATTGAGAATTTAAAAGATAAAATCCTTATTTTAAAGATAAGAAACGGTGAAACTAAGGCCTTTTCAGAAATTTATGATCGCTACGTCACCAAAATTTACCGCTTTATTTTTTTTAAAACAAGCCGAGTTGAAGAGACAGAGGATCTGACTTCTGAGGTTTTTCTCAAGCTTTGGCAGTATCTTAGCCAGGAAAGGGAAGAGCTTCGCAATTTAAAAGCTTTTCTTTATCAAATGGCTCGGAATCAGGTAATTGATTATTACCGCGATCTAGCCGCTAAACAAACCGTATCTTTGGATGAAAAGTTGATTGAGCAAGTGGAGTTATCAAGTTTAACGGGTTTAACGGGTCAGAGCCAGCAGATGAAAATTTTTGAAAAAATTGAGTTTGAAGAGGAATTTGAAAATATTAAAGATAATTTAGCTAAACTCAAAGAAGAATATCGGGAAGTGTTGCTGCTTAAATATGTTGAAGATTTTTCAACTGGAGAGATAGCGGAAATTATTAATAAATCAAAAGGAGCAACGCGAGTCATTATCCATCGAGCCCTATCTGCCTTAAAAGAAATAATTAAGGACGTCGAGTGTCCGAAACAAAAAAATGACCAATCAAGAATTAATCAATAAATTAAAAGTTATCAAAAAAATTCAGCCGGATGAGACATGGCTTAAATTAAATCGGGAAAGATTATTGGCTCAAATCGCCAACCAGAAAACTGCTTCCTCGTCTCATCAAGGTGTGGCTGAAGTTTTTTATTTTGGCAAATTAATAGGACAATTAAGCAAAAATTTTGTTTTACAGCCCTTCGGCACTTTTATTTTAATGCTGGCCATAGTTTTAGGCGGCGGAGTGGTTAAAGTTCAAGCTGATGCCAGTTTGCCGGGCGATTTTTTTTATGCTTTTAAACAAGGCGGCCAACAGCTGCAGCTGATGTTAGCCAGACGCGATGAGCAACGGCTAAAACTGCAGTTGGAATTTACTGACCGTCATTTAGATGAATTAACCCAGATTGCCGAGCAGAGTAATTTTGCTACCCCCGAAAGAGAAGGGCGCCTGCGAGAAGCGCTTAATATTTTTCAGACCGATTTGGCTTATTTAAATAATAATTTACAATCAATTGATTCTCAA
>JAGUWE010000083.1 GCA_020062525.1 Patescibacteria group bacterium
CGCTAACGCTTTATGTTATTTCCGAATTTTGATTTCTTTTTATATCGTCTCCTTACTTTTGATTTATCCCTTTCCCCAAGTTAAAAATCAAATTTTCTTTTGGTTTATAATTGGGTCGCTTCTTGATTTCTTTGATGGATTAATTGCTAGAAGTAAAAATAGTTGCAGCTCTTGGGGTGCTTTTTTGGATCGTTTGGCTGATAAAACTCTGGTGGTTCCCTTGATGGCTTATTTTCTTTGGCCAATCAGCCACTGGGTGGTTATCGCCTTAATTGGACTGGAAATTTCATCTGTTATTGTCGCGCTCATAGGCATTGGGATCAAAACCAACATCTCTTCAAACTGGATTGGTAAATATAAGATGGTTTTGCAGATTATTATTGTTCTGATGATATTCTTTATCCCTCTTGATATCTGGCAAAGATATAATTTGGTTATACTGGTTTGGATCACGATTGCCACAGCTATTGCTAGTTTTGTAGGCCATCTTCAAAATCTTTACCTTAAAAAAAATACTTAAAAGGTGGAGTTTTTCCGCCTTTTTATTTTTTGAAAAAAAAGTTATAATATAACTACCTTGATAATTTTTAATTTTTCACTTTTAATTTCTATTTATGATTGCTCACATCATACCCATCCTGCGATTGCCGGCTAATTTAGGGGTCTTTGATTATCTGGTGCCAGACGAATTGGCTGCTAAAATTAAAAAGGGACAAATAGTTAAAGTAAATTTTTGGGGCCAAAAAATAAATGGTTTAGCAATCAAGATAAAGGCCAAATCAGCTATTAGAAAAAATAAACTTAAGCCAGTTTTGCAAATCATTGATGAATCGCCTTTTTTAACAATTAACCAATTAAAATTAATTGACTGGCTGGCTAACCATTATTACGTCTCTCAGGCTCTGGCCGCAAAATTAATCATACCTGAACTGCCCAAAAAAGAACCAAACCAGACCGCTCAAAATAACAAAGGGGCTCAGTTAAAAATATTTATACCCCCAAAAAAAATAAAAAAAATTGTCAATTTAATTAACCAAAGTAAAAAAGAAAAATTTCTTTTTTGGTGCGATCAAGTTGAAACTAAAATTGATTTTTATTTAGGTCTAATTAAAAAAGTAAAGCAAGGACAAATTCTTATTTTATTTGCCGAGCAGGATAGTTTAGAGTTTATGGCTAATCAGTTGAAAAATTATCTGGCTAACTTTTTAGTTATTAGTAGTGCTTTCACAAAAAAAGAGCTTGGGCAGGTCTGGTGGAAAATTAAAAATGGTGATGCTCAAATTGTTTTAGGCACACGACTGGCTGTTTTTTATCCCTATCAGAATCTAAAATATTTAATTATTGATGAAGAAAATAATCCCCACTACAAACAGTGGGATATGAATCCCCGTTATGATGCTAAGGTCATTGTCCAAAAAATTGCCAAACAATTTCAGGCCAAATTAATTTTTTTTAGCGCCTTGCCGACCGTTGAGTCATTTTGGCAAAGCGAGAAAAATAAAATCAAATTGCATAAAATTCTAAAACTTCAAGCAAAAATCGAAATTGTTGATTTAGTTGAACAAATGAAGGGAGGCAATTTTTCAATCATCAGTCAGGTTTTAGAAGAAGAGATTAAGCGGCAACTTAAAGAAAAGCGTCAAATTGCCTTGATTCTAAACCGCAAGGGCTATGCGCGAATAACTCTTTGCCGTGATTGTGGCTTTGTGGCTGAATGTCCGGATTGCTCTGCGGCCCTAAATTTATCCCATAATCGCCTTAAATGCCCAAATTGTAAATTTCAACAGGATAATCTTCTTTTTTGTCCGCGTTGCCACAATCCGGAAATAAAATCCGTTGGCAGTGGCACCCAAAAAATTGAATCAGAAATCAAAAAAATTTTTCCTGAGACAAAAATTGCCCGTTTGGACTCTGATAATCAAAAAAATGCCAAGGTCATAAAAAAATTATTCCAAGCAAAAAAAATTGAAATTTTAATCGGCACCCAAATGATTCTTAAGTCCTGGCTGAAAAATAACTTAGGATTAACTGCTTTCATTAATATTGACACGGATTTAAATCAACCGAGCTACCGGGCAACAGAAAACACTTTTCAAATGGTGGCTTATGCTTTAACTTTACTTAATGAAAAAGCTAAACTTATAATTCAAACTTATAATTTTGAAAATCCAATTTTTCAACTCTTAAAATCAAAAGATTGGCCAGCTTTTTATCAAAAGGAAATTGAAGACCGCCAAACCCTATTTTATCCTCCCTTCGGTGCCCTCACTAAATTAATCTATCAAAATAAAAACAAAAAACGAGTTGAATTAGAAACTGAGCAATTGTTTAAAAAATTAAAAAATAAATATCCTGCTGAACAAATTTTTATTTCCAAAATCAAAAAAGTTAGAAAAAATTATCAACAATTTATTTTGCTAAAATCAAAAAATCCTGACCTCCGACTGGCCAAAAATGATTTACCGACTGATTGGCTAATTGACTTAACTCCGCAAAGTTTGGGTTAAAAAAACCGAACTTGTAATTTCAAGTTCGGCATAGGTTCAAAAAACTTTTAACTAAACACTTCGGCTGGCTGGTGGTCCCCCAGTTTTTGGTTGACCATCTCCTTTCTCCCGAGCCCGTATTTTTTTTCTTTTTCTCTTCTATGAGCCGCTAATTCTGCCGGGCTCATTGATATAACTTTCTCCAGCGGAAATTCGGTCGCATTCAACCCGAAATGTTCAAGTAGGGCTTGGTAAGCTCCACTATCTAATTCCCCCGCGAGGTACCAACCACTTCCGAGTTCTTTTTCAGAACATGCCCAGCGACCTTTTACCAGCCAATTCCAGTCCACTGCATGTTCCGTGTAAAAAATGTCTCCTTCCGAATCGCTATAAAGTATACTATATGTCTCTGACATTTCTCCCTCCTTTTTTTATTTTCGAAATTCAATACTACTAAAAACATAAAAACACAATAATGTTAAAATGTCAAGAGTTTAATAAAAAAACTAAAATTATTTTTATTGGCACGGCTGAATTTGCGGCTGTGATTCTTAAGGCTTTAATTAAAGATGACTGGCCGATTGAATTAGTTATTACTCAACCAGATAAACCAGTCGGTCGCCAGCAGATTCTAACGCCACCGCCAGTCAAAGAAGAGGCACTCAAATATAATTTAACCATTTCTCAACCTCTTAAAATTAGTGAAAGCTTTTCTGAAATTAAAAAAATCGCGCCTGATTTAATTATTGAGACATCCTACGGACAAATTATTCCCAAAAAAATTTTGGATTTAGCCAAATTCGGCTCACTTAATCTTCATCCCTCGCTTCTGCCTAAATATCGCGGACCGAGTCCAATCCAAGCAACTATTTTGGCTGGGGATAAAATAATTGGCGTAACTATTATACTGATGGATGAAAAAGTTGATCATGGACCAATACTCGCGAAGCGAGAATTAAAGAATGATGAATTAAGAATTATGAATTATGGAGAATTAAATAGAAAACTTGCGGAATTAGGAGCAAATTTATTAATTGAGATGTTGCCGAAATTTATCAAAGGAGAAATTGAACCGCAGCCCCAAAATGAAATAAAGGCAACTTACACGAAGATTTTAACCAGAGCCGATGGTAAAATTGACTGGCAAAAAAGCGCGGAAATGATTGAACGTCAAATCCTGGCTTATAATCCTTGGCCCGGCAGTTGGACTGAAATAAATTTAAAAGGTAAAATAAAAAAGTTAAAAATAATTGAGGTAAAAATATTAGAAACCGAGAAATCCAATTCCGAAATTGGCAAATTATTTTTAAGTAAAAATAAAAAAATGGCCGTTTGTTGCAGCCAAGGCAGTTTAGTTTTAGAAAAAGTTCAACCGGAAGGAAAAAAAGAAATGTCAGGCATTGATTTTTATCACGGCTATAACTATCTCAAACAACTAAATTAATTTTGGGGAATCATTTTAAGACCCTTTTTATTTTTTCTAGAATCTGATCCGGCGTAAAATAAGCTTTAACTAAGAAATCTACCGCTCCCAAAGCCAATCCTTTTTGAATTTCTTCCTTTTGACCAAGATTAGATAAAATCACCACCGGAATCAAGGATGTTGAAGGGTCTTTTTTTATTCTAGTTAAGACCTCAAAACCATCGATTTCTGGTAAAACCAGATCAAGTAAAATCAAATCTGGCTTTTCTTCTTTAACTTTTTTTAATCCCTCTTCACCGTCTATTGATTCCACAACTACAAATCCTTCAACACTGAGTTTACGTTTAACTAAATTTCTTAGAAATTTTTCGTCCTCAATAATTAAAATTTTCTTGGGCATAATTTTCATTCTTAATTTTAAAATTTAAATTATCTTATTAAGCTACTTTAAAATTTTCAGGTCTTCTTTCGTTTTTATTGGTTTTATTGGCAAGGTAAAAAAGAAAGTGCTGCCCTCGCCCTCTTCTGACTCAAACCAAACTTTACCTCGATGTGCCTTAATGATATTTTTAACAATAAAAAGTCCTAATCCCGAACCTTCTGTTTCCAGTTTGACCACATTATTTGCCCGAAAAAACTTAGTAAAGATTCTATCTTCTTGATTCTTAGGAATACCTATGCCTGTATCTTGAATAGAAAATTCTATTTCTTTGTTATTTCGTTGCAAAGAAATAGTTATCTTACCTTTTATTTTACTATATCTAATAGCGTTTTCAACCAGATTCCTAATAACCAATTCTATTTTTTCTCTATCCAAGTAAAGAAAGGGAAACTTTTCTTTTGGTTTTTTCAATTCAAAAGTTAGTTGTTTTTTTCCAATCTCCTGCCCCAAAGAACCGATGACTGATTGAATAATAACTTCAATATCAGTCAAGGTAGGATTTGCAATAAATCGCCCTTCTTCAATTCTCGTAATATCCAAAAGTTCATTTACTAAACTGATCATCCTTTCATTGGCAGAGTAAGTTTTTTCCATAAATTCTTTTTGCTCTTGATTCACTTTTCCAAAATCGCCATCTAAAAACATTTTGAGACACCATTTTATTTCTGATAAGGGAGTTCTTAGTTGATGAGCAGCTAAAGAAACAAATTCAGTTTTTAATCGCTCAACGGTTTTTTCACGAGAAACATCATGAAAAATGGCTAAATAACCCATGGCTTCGGTCTCTTCAAATAAAGGAATAGTTGTAACCTCCATTGTTAAACTTTCAGTCGGAGAAAATTCACATCTTGCAACTTTTTTAATTCTGCCTTTTTCAAAGATTAAATTTATTAATTGTCTAAAAAAGTAAGCATCTTGAAGTTCATCAATTTTTTTACTTTCAATTTTTTCTCTTTTTTTACCAATCATTCTTTCTGCCTCAGGATTAACCAGAGCAATAAAACCTTCTGGATCAAGTACTATTAAACCATCGGTAAAATTATTAATGATAGCTAAGGTTTTATCACGTTCGTCTTCGGCTATATTTTTGGCTAATTCCAATTGTTTGACTCTTACTTTTTCTCTTTTTATTAATTCTTGATGCTGAAGAGCGTTAGCTAAAGCAACCCCGCTAATTCTACCTAAATTTTCCAAAAGTTCAATGTCTTTTCGCCTATAAGGCTTTAAACTTTGTTTTTTACCCAAAGCAAGTAACCCGACAACCTTGTCTTCTAAAAATAAAGGAATTAAAACTTCAATTTCGTTATTCTGGAGCCAGGCCAAAGTGTCTTGACGTATTGGCTGATATTTTGGCTCAGCTTCTATAGCTTCTTTTTCTAATATTTCTGGATTTGCCTCCATCCATTCAGTCAAGGGATGATTTTTAATTAATAACAACATTTTTTTTCGATTATTTAACATTTTTTCATAACCCAACTCTCCTTTTATTAGTAGAAAAACTCTTTGAGGATAAAGCGTCTCATATATTCCATTAAGAAACTTTTTGGTTAATTGATTTAGATCAATTGTTGTTGCTAAATCTTCGCCTAAATCAAGAAGAGTTCGCTGATAATCATAAGCTCGACGCCTAAAAATGTGATCAATCTGGGGTTTAACTTTTCCCAAATACCAACTAAAAAGATAAATTATTGCCAATAAAATCAAAGCTACTATTAGAGGATTGCGTCTGATAATCCAACCTCCTATTAAAATATGAATCAAAAATAATGGTAGTCCGAGAGCTAACGACGTGATTAACCACAAAAAGGTTTTATGAATTACGGTTTCAATTTCCAGGGCCCGGTAACGAACGATGGCATAGCCGGTTAAACTAATAAAAACAAAAAAATTGAGATAGCCGTAAGGATAAATTTCAATACCTAAACCCGGCATATAATCACCGGCGC
>JAGUWE010000074.1 GCA_020062525.1 Patescibacteria group bacterium
ATACCAAATAGCTACGATCGTGAGAAATTGGAATAATCTAATAATTTCTCTGTTACTTTTATTATTCATTTTCTATTTTGCATTAAATTGTCTTTTCAAATACTGGCCGGTGTAGCTTTTTTTATTTTTGATTATCTCTTCGGGTGTACCGCAAGCCACCATTTCTCCTCCCTTATTTCCACCTTCGGGTCCTAAATCAATAATCCAATCAGCACATTTAATCACATCCAAATGATGCTCAATAACTATAATCGTATTACCCTTATCAACTAATTTGTTCAAAACCACCAATAATTTTTTAGTGTCTTCAAAATGAAGACCGGTGGTTGGTTCATCTAAGATATATAGGGTTTTGCCAGTTGAACGACGAGAAAGTTCGGTTGCCAATTTAATACGTTGGGCTTCACCACCAGAAAGTGTTGTCGCTGATTGACCAAGCGGTAAATAATCCAAACCAACACTGTGCAGGGTCTTTAATTTTTCATAAAGCGGCGGAATGTCAGAGAAGAAAATCATAGCTTCGCTGACACTTAAATCCAAAACATCGGCAATATTTTTGCCTTTATAATAAATGGCTAAAACTTCGTCGCTATAACGTTTGCCATGACAGGCCTCACATTCAATATAAACAGCTGCTAAAAATTGCATTTCAATTTTGACATAACCCTCGCCCGAGCAGGTCCGGCAACGGCCACCATCAACATTAAAACTAAAATTACCAGCATTATAGCCCTTAGCTTGGGATTCGGGCAAAGAACTAAAAAGGTCGCGGATGTAAGTAAAAATACCGGTATAAGTCGCTGGATTAGAGCGAGGCGTACGGCCAATTGGCGATTGATCAATACGAATAATCTTATCAATATTCTCAATGCCCAAAATTTTATTGTGCTGGCCGGGCAAATCTTTAGCGCGATAAAAATGATGAGCCAAGGACTTAGCTAAAATTTCAATCACTAAAGTTGACTTACCTGAGCCAGAAACGCCAGTTATACAAATAAATTTAGCCAGCGGCAAGCGAACATCAATATTTTTCAAATTATAGGCTTTAGCTCCTTTGATTTCCAGAAATTTGCTCTCGCCTGTTCGTGGGGGTTGACTTCTTTCAATTTTCAACTCCCCTGATAAATATTTGCCAGTTAAAGATTTTTTATTTTTTAAAATTTGGTCCAGTCGGCCTTGAGCCACAACCTCTCCACCAAGCTTACCAGCCCCAGGTCCCATATCAATTAACCAATCAGCGGCCCTAATCATTGCTTCGTCATGCTCAACGACAATAATTGTATTTTTTAAATCCCGCAATTTCTTAAGGGTCTCAATTAATTTAGCATTATCACGGGCATGCAAGCCAATTGATGGCTCATCAAGAATATAAATAACGCCAGTTAAGGCAGAACTAATTTGATTAGCCAACCGGAGTCGTTGAGCTTCACCACCAGCTAAACTTAAAGAAACTCGATCTAAAGTCAAATAATCCAGCCCAACATCAATCAAAAAACCTAATGGACGTTTGAGTTCTTTAAAAATTGGTTTAGCTATTTTATATTCTGAGGCAGTCAATTTGGTTTCCCCAACTGGACCGCTAAGTTGATCGAAAAAATTTTGAGTATCAGCCACAGTCAGGGTTGTAAAATCGGCAATTGTCTTGCCTAAAATTAAAACAGTCAAGGCCTCTTTTCTTAAACGTTTACCCCGACACGTTGGGCAAAGAAAAACTCTCATATACTTTTCTATTTCTCCCCGCAAATAATCAGAGTCGGTCTCTTCGTGCTTTTTCTCTAAAAGTGGAATAGCACCGATAAAATAATCTTGAACGGGCTTTACTTTTTCTCCATAAAGCACTATGTCTAATTGAGATTTACTCAATTCCTGAACCGCGGTATTAACTGAAAAATGATTTCGCTGAGTCAATCGTTCCAACATCTGCCAATAAGAAGGTTGATTGGCAAAAATTTTGGGCCAGGGCTGAAGTGCTCCTTCAGCCAAACTAAGACGTTTATTAGGAATTAAAAGTTCTGGATCAATTTCTAATTTACTACCCAAGCCCTTGCAAGCTGAACAAGCACCAAAAGGACTATTAAAAGAAAAAAGACGTGGCTCTAATTTTGGCGCTTGCAGAGAGCATTTTGGGCAAATAAAGATTTCAATGGTTTTGTTCTTTTGATTATTATTCTCCTCTTGAGCAACTATGATTGTTTCTTTTTTCATCGCTTGGCCGCAATTGACACAAAAGGGCCGACCAATACGAGCAAAGAGTAAACGAAGATAATCATAAATTTCAGTCAAAGTGCCAACAGTTGAACGGGGATTATGTAAAACTGTTCTTTGATCAATTGAAATAGTGGGTGATAAGCCCTCAATTTGATCAACATCGGGTTTATCTAAAATACCTAAAAATTGGCGAGCGTAAGCGGAAAAACTTTCAGCATAGCGACGTTGACCTTCGGCATAAATTGTGTCAAAAGCCAAAGAACTTTTACCACTCCCAGAAAGCCCAGTAATAACAACGAGTTTATGACGGGGAATTTCTACGGTGACATTTTTTAAATTGTGAACTCGCGCTCCTCTGACAATGATTTTATCATTGGACATAAAAAAAGTTAAAAGTTGAAAG
>JAGUWE010000143.1 GCA_020062525.1 Patescibacteria group bacterium
AGTCATTTTGATTTTTTAATTTTTAATTTCTTTTTATTCTACCGTAACTGACTTAGCTAAATTTCTCGGCTTATCCACGTCGCAGCCTCTTAACACTGCAATATAATAAGCCAAGAGCTGAAGCGGCACCACTGATAAAACCGGGGTCAACATTTCTAAGGTTTTGGGAATGTAAATCACATCTTGAGTATATTTTTCTATTTCTTGATTACCAAAAGTGGTGACAGCAACAATCTGACCGCCGCGAGCTTTGATTTCTTCCAGATTGCTCAAGGCCTTTTCATAAACACTGTCTTGCGGCGCTAGTAAAACAGTGGCAAAATTTTGATCAATCAAAGCAATTGGTCCGTGTTTCATTTCCCCGGCCGCATACCCCTCGGCGTGAAGGTAAGAAATTTCTTTCAACTTTAAAGCCCCTTCCAAAGCAATGGGAAAATTATATTTTCTGCCTAAATAAAGAAAATTTTTAAAATCCTGATATTTTTTAGCAATGGTTTTTATTTTATCGGTCTGATCCAAAATAAATTGGATTTTTTCTGGCAGCGCCGAAATTTCTTCAGCAATTCTTTTGCCCGTCACCAACGACATCTGACGAGCACGCCCTAAAAATAAGGTTAAGAGAGCTAAAATAATCAATTGTGAGGTAAAGGACTTGGTTGAAGCCACGCCGATTTCCGGACCAGCATGATTATAAACACCGGCCTCGGTTTCGCGGGCAATTGATGAACCAACCACATTAACAATGCCTAAAGTTAGAGCGCCTTTCATTTTGGCCTCGCGCAAGGCGGCTAAAGAATCAGCTGTTTCGCCTGATTGGCTGATAACAATTACGGCTGTGCCTTTATCAATAATTGGCTTGCGATATCTAAATTCCGAAGCGTATTCCACTTCCACCGGGATGGTGGCATATTCTTCAAGCATATATTCGCCAAGTAGTCCGGCATAATAAGAAGTGCCGCAGGAAATAATAATAATTCTTTTGACTTCTTTTAATTTATCCTTGACCTGTTCTAAACCGCCTAGTTTAGCTAAGCCCTCATCTTTGATGAGCCGACCGCGAATAGCGTTACGGATTGCTTCGGGTTGTTCAAAAATTTCCTTGAGCATAAAATGAGAAAATCCCGTTTTTTCCACCTGTTCAATCTCCCAATCGATTAAGCTCACTTCTTTTTTACTTTCCTCTTTTTTTAAAGTTAAAACGCGAAAATCCTGATTGTTAATTATTGCCATTTCGCCGTCGTCTAAATAAATAACCTCTCTGGTGTAAGGCAAAAGTGCCGCCGCGTCTGATGCCAGATAATATTCATTTTTACCGATGCCAAGAAGAAGCGGACTACTTAAACGCGCCGCTATAATTTTTCCCGGCTCATCTTTATCAATTAATAAAAGTCCGTAAGTTCCACTAATTTTAAGAAGGGCTCGTCTTACTGCCTCAATAAAACTTTTTTCTGATTTCTCTTCTTCCTCTACTAAATGAGCAATCACTTCACTGTCGGTCTCAGAGGCGAATTTATGTCCTTTTTTAATTAATCCATCTTTTAACTGGCGATAATTTTCAATAATGCCATTATGAACTAACCAAACGCGTCCGCTGCAATCACTGTGAGGATGAGCATTAATTTCATTTGGTGCGCCATGGGTTGCCCAACGTGTATGAGCAAGGCCAAGGGTACCCTCAACTTTTTCTGCACCAATTTTCTTTTCTAAATCGGAGATTCGGCCAGCTACCTTAATACAGTTTATCTCCTGATTAAACACAACTAAACCAGCCGAATCATAGCCACGATACTCCAGCCGTCTTAAGCCCTCAATTAAAATTGGTAAGGCCTCTTTTTTGCCAATGTAACCGATAATACCGCACATAGAAAATAAATTCAAAAATCAAAATTTAAAATGCAAAATGACAAATTAAAATGTAAAAAGAATTAGATTTTAATTAAAAGATAATTTTGAATTTTACATTGTCATTTTGATATTTGATTTTTGCATTTTGAATTTGAAAGATTATTTTATCTTCCTTATCACCCTAACCAACTTTCCCAACATCTTATACCCAAAATAACTTACTGGTTTTAACGGATATTCCCAAAGTCCCATAAATTCGGTGGGTACAGTGTTTGGCGCAAAACCGGTTTTAAAACGGGTCAGGCCTGTCCAATTTTCTTGATTAGGACTTAAAAATTTTTCTGATCTAATGCCGCCAAAATCATAATTTAAAAAATTATTTTCTTTGGCAAATTTAATTGCCTGCCAATGCAGAAGATGAGGCGCCATTAACCGACGCTCTTGAGAAGCAGAAGCGCCATGAAGATAAACTGCGGTCTTGCCAAAAAAGCCAACCACAGTACCCCCAACAAGTTGGTCCTGACAAAACACTAAAAAGAGTTTAACTAATCCGCTTTCAAGTAAACATTGATAATGCTCTCGGGAATGAATTCTAAATCCATCACGTTTGGCAGTTTGTTTTAAAAGCTGATAAAAGTAAGTAAAGTTTTTCTTTTCTTCTTCGCTTTCCATTGAAGAAAAAATTTTTACTGTTAAATTTTTCTTTTCTGCTAACCTAATATTGTATCTGGTTTTTGATTTCATCTGGGCTAAAAGCTCTGTTCTAGTTTTAGTAATATCTAAAACTAAAGTCGTTCGCGGTTGAATATCTTTATAAGACCTTCGCAGTCCCAATTGAGTTAAATTAAAATTTGAAAAAACTTTATTTTGAATAAAAGGCAAACCCCCACACCCAGCTATGAATGGCAGGGATTTTTTAAGGATTTTATTTTTCTCATACCCATTATCATCGTCTTGAGAGGTGGGGCTTTCTGGGTGTGGGGGTAAATCAAATCTGATGACGATGACCTTTTCCCTGGCGCCAATTTTTTTTAATTCTTCTAAAAAATTTTTAATGATTTCTAAAGTTTTTTGTGAATCACCAGAAGTTAAAATTGATTTTTCAATTACCGGCCCGCGCGGTAAATAAAGACAACTTTTTTTAAATGATAAATTTTCCTTAATCACTAAAGCAATGGCTAAAATTTTATCTTCCTCTTTTAAAACCAAACGCCAAATTTTCTTCTTCTCTTTTTCAGCCAATTCTCCCCACTGCCAGGACTGAAGCAAACCGCCATCAATGGCGTTTTCAGCCACAAAACGATTCCACTGGTTTTTTTCATTTTCAAAACAAATAATATACATCTTTCATCTATTAATTAAATTGAAATAATCTTAATCAACTCTATTTTATCTTAATTTTCAAATCTTGGCAAATAAAAATCCAACAAAACACAATTTATTGTATTTCTTCTCTTTTAAATTAGAAACGGGATTTCCAAGCGCGCTTGGAAATCCCGTTTCTCCACCTACTCCCTGGAAAGCTTTACATCATTGGCATACCGCCGCCCATTGGCGGATGTTCGTGTTCACCCTTTTTTTCTGGCAAATCAGTCACCACTGCCTCAGTAGTCAAAAACATAGAAGCAGCGGAAGCGGCATTTTGAAGCGCCGATCTGACCACTTTAGTTGGGTCAACAATACCGGCTTTCATCATATCTTCGAAAACACCAGTAGCGGCGTTATAACCAAGGTTAAAATTTTTTTCTTCTTGCTGACGTTTGATAATTTCATAGAGTACAACTGAGCCATCCTTACCAGCATTTTCAGCAATTTGTTTAATCGGTGCTAAAATTGCTTTTTCGACGATTTGTTCTCCGGCTGTTCGGGCATCAACCTGCTCTTTTGTCCTTTGTGGTTCAAAAATTTGCCGAAAAACATCTGAAGCAACGGCTAAGGCCACGCCACCGCCCGGCACAATGCCTTCTTCAACCGCAGCTTTAGTCGCAGCTAAAGCATCTTCCACGCGATGTTTTTTCTCTTTCATTTCGGTTTCAGTAGCAGCGCCGACTTTGATAACGGCCACTCCACCGGCTAATTTAGCCAATCGTTCTTGTAATTTTTCTTTGTCAAACTCAGAGTCCGACATTTCATATTCTTTTTTAATTTGAGCAATTCTTTCTTTGATTTTTTTTTCATTGCCTTTACCTTCAATAATGGTAGTGTTTTCTTTAGTCGCAAGAACTTTTCTGGCTTGACCCAAGTCAGTTAAGGTAGTATTTTCTAATTTTAAACCAACCTCTTCAGAAATAACTTTGCCGCCAGTGAGAATAGCAATATCTTCCAGCATTGCTTTACGGCGGTCGCCAAATCCCGGCGCTTTGACAGCTAAAGCATTGAAAGTGCCGCGTAGTTTATTAACCACCAAAGTGGCTAAGGCATCGCCTTCAACTTCATCAGCAATGATGACCAAATCTTTTTTACCACTTTGAGCCATTTTTTCCAAAAGTGGTAAAATTTCTTGAATTGAAGAAATTTTTTTGTCAGTAATCAAAATGTAGGGTTCTTCAAATTCAGCTTCCATTTTTTCTGGATTGGTAATCATATAAGGAGAAACATAACCCTTATCAAATTGCATGCCTTCAACTACTTCTTTTTCTAAACCAAAGGATTGTGATTCTTCAACCGTAATCACGCCTTCTTTACCAACCGCTTCCATGGCTTCAGCAATAATCTGACCAATTTCTGGGTCATTAGCGGAAATGGAAGCAACTTGAGCAATTTCTTCTTTGGCTGAAATGGTCTTAGACATTTTTTTAAGATTTTGGACAATTTGTTCTACTTTATTATCAATTCCTTTTTTTAGTTCAACCGGGTTAACGCCAGCCGTGACATACTTTAGACCTTCGCCGGCCATTTCTTGGGCTAAAATAGTGGCCGTAGTTGTACCATCACCAGCCACATCATTGGTTTTAGAAGCCACTTCTTTAACCAATTCGGCGCCCAGATTTTCAAATTTGTCTTCTAATTCAATTTCTTTGGCTACGGTCACCCCATCCTTGGTAATAGTTGGTGAACCAAAGCCTTTGTCCAAAACGACATTTCTGCCTTGGGGACCTAAAGTCACCCTCACGGCATTAGCTAATTGATCTACTCCTCTTTTGATAGCCGAGCGGGCCTTTTCGTTGTATAAAATTTGTTTAGCCATAAGTTTAAAGAAAATTTAAAATTTAAAATTACTCTATGATTCCAATAATATCCTCTTCGGAGATAACTAATAACTCTTCGTCATCGACCTTTATTTCATCTGGTCCGTATTTTTTGAAAAATACTTTGTCGCCAACTTTGACGCTCATTAGTGCGCGGTTGCCGGATTCTAAAAGTTTGCCCGGGCCAACAGCCACCACCTCGCCTTTTTCCGGCTTTTCTTTATCAACCGTGTCTGGCAAAACAATACCAGCTTTAGTGACTTCATCTTCACTGATTGGTTTGATGATGATTTTGTCGTTTAAGGGTTTGATTTTCATAAGGTTTTCGATATTAATTATTATAAATTGTCATTCTGAACCAATTTCAGAATCTAGATCCCGAAACAAGTTCGGGATGACAAGATTAGCAACTCTAATCTTGTCAATTTAAGTTAGCACTACTGTGTCAAGAGTGCTAACCATTTTCACATTACTATATTTTAGACAAATCTAAAAAATTTGTCAAGAACATGTCCAAGATGAGTACATAGGTAACACTTTGGAGAATTCCAAGGGCGTCTGGTAATTCAGCGACTCATGGGG
>JAGUWE010000116.1 GCA_020062525.1 Patescibacteria group bacterium
AAAATCATCGGCTTTGACAATATCAGCAATTTTTACAATGGCATCTTTGTCAATTAAAAGCGAACCCAAAAGGCAGCTTTCGGCCTCTAAATTTTGCGGCGGCACCCTGCCGATTAAATTGTCGTTTTGTCCATTAGCCATAAAATTTTTCTATGATTTATTCGCGTCATTAGCATCTAATTCGCGTCATTTATGTTATTTATTAAGTTATTATATTGTAACCAATTATAAAATTTTTGCAAGGGGCTTGATTTTTTTGAGCTAATTTGCTAATCTTAATTAAAATTAAGATTTAATTTTTTTAAACCTATGACACTTAAACAAATTTACGATTTAGCAGTCAAAATGGGAATGAAAGCGGATTTGCGCGGCGAAGTAAGGGTTAAAAAACTGCTTCTTCGCGCCAAAGAAAAATATCAGAAACTTGAGGAAAAAAAGAAAAAGGACTTTGATTTAGAAAAGATTGTTAATCCTTATTCTGACTCACGAATCTTAATTGAAACCCAAAAGCCAATCAAAAAAGTTTTGGCGGGTATTGATATTGCCGGCGCTGAACTTTTTTTAGCCGATCGTTTAGACGTTGATTTAATTATTTCCCACCATCCATTAGGCAAGGCCTTGGCTAGTTTGGACGAGGTAATGCATCTTCAAGCCGAGGTCTTAGAGGGTTATGGCGTGCCAATTAACATTGCCGAAGGGTTGCTTCAAGTCAGAATTTCTGAGGTCTCTCGTTCTGTCAGTCCGGCTAATCATAACCGGATTGTTGATGACGCTAGATATTTAGACGTTGGTTTAATGAGCACTCACACCGTCTGCGATAATTTAGTTGCTACTTTTTTAAAGTGGGAAATTGAAAAAAGAAAATTTGAGTATGTCGGCGAAGTAATGGATTTTCTAAAAACCATTCCTGAATATCAGGAGGCAATAAAAATTAATGCCGGACCTCGGCTTTTTTCCGGCAATGAAGAAAATCGTTGCGGTAAAATTGCTTTGACCGAAATTACCGGCGGCACCGAGGGCTCGCCAAAAATTTACGAAAAAATGGCTCAAGCCGGCATTGGCACGATTATTGCCATGCATCTTTCGGAAAAACACAAAGAAGAAGCTGAAGCAGCGCATATTAATACCATTATTGCCGGCCATATTTCTTCGGATTCTATCGGGATGAATTTATTTTTAGATGAGTTAGAAAAAAAGGGAATTAAAGTGTATCCTTGTTCAGGATTGATAAGGGTGAAAAGATTTAAGAAAAAATAAACAAATGACCAACCATACCAAATATCGTATTTTAGAAATAATCCCTGGGGTAATGGTTTGGGGCACTTTTGCGCTAGCTATTGTTTTAGCTCTTGTTAAGCCGATTTGGGGTATTTATTTCATTATTATTTTTGACTGTTATTGGCTGGTGAGAATTTGTTATCTTTTAGTTTATTTGCTTAATTCCTGGTTTAAATACCGCCGAACCATCAAAATTAATTGGCTGGAAAAAGTTAAAAAAATCACTGGTTGGGAAAGAGTTTACCACTTAATAATTTTGCCAACCTATAAAGAACCGTTAGGAGTTTTGCAAACAACTTTTACTAGTTTAATAAACAGTAATTACCCTTTGGATAAATTCATTGTTGTCTTGGCTGGTGAAGAGCGAGATCAAGTTAATTTTTTAAACAATGTTGAAGTTTTAGAACAGGAATTTGGCAATAAATTCTTTAAATTTTTAAAGACCGTCCACCCCAAAGATATAGAGGGCGAATTAGCTGGCAAAGGCGCCAACGCCACCTGGGCAGCTAAGGAGGTAGCTAAGTTAATTAATGAACTTCAAATCCCTTATGAAGATATTTTAGTTTCTAATTTTGATGCTGATACTTGCCCTCATCCTGAGTATTTTTCTTATTTAACTTATACTTTTTTAAATCAGTCGAATCGGACTCGCGCCAGTTATCAACCAGTGGCGGTTTATAATAATAACATTTGGGATTCACCGGCTATTATCCGGATTATCAATAACAGCACTACTTTTTGGCTCTTTACTGATTTAGCACGACCCGAACGGCTTTTTACTTTTTCTTCTCATAGTATGAGTTTTAAGGCCCTGGTGGAAATCGGTTATTGGCAGACCGACATTGTTACTGAGGACTCAAGAATCTGTCTTCAGGGCCTAGTCAGATATGATGGCGATTATGAGGTTGTACCGCTTCATATTCCAGTTTCAATGGATACGCCTTACACTGGTAAATTTTGGGAGAGCTTGGTTAATCAATATAAACAGATCCGCCGTTGGGCCTATGGAGTGGAAAATTTCCCTTATATTGTTTGGCAGATGTGGGGTAATAAAAAAATTAGTTTTCGCAAAAAATTTCGTTATCTTTGGAATCAACTAGAGGGGACTTATTCATGGGCTACGGCACCATTTTTGATTTTTTTTCTGGGTTATTTGCCCTTGTATACCGCCGGCAAAGAAGTAAAAGCCACTGTTTTTGCTCAAAATGCACCAATTACTTTGCAATATTTAATGACTATGGCGATGGTGGGATTGATCTTTTCTGCGGTTTTAAGTTTGATTATGTTGCCGCCAAAGCCGAAAAAACAACCTGGTCATAAATATTATTTAATGGTTTTGCAGTGGTTGATGTTTCCTTATTGTATGATTTTGTTTGGCTCAGTGCC
>JAGUWE010000002.1 GCA_020062525.1 Patescibacteria group bacterium
AAAATTTTTTGAAGAAAATTTTGAGCGGGTGAGCAGAACCCCGCGCTAGATCCGCCTATCGGCAGAACAATGCGGGGCAAGTCGAACCGCTTCTTGGAGCGGGAGACGGGATTCGCACCCGCGACCTTTTCCTTGGCAAGGAAACGTTCTACTCCTGAACTACTCCCGCACAAAAAGGATAAATTTTTATTTATCCTCTTTAGCTGTTTTCTTTTTCTCCTTTGCTATTCTTTTCTTATCGCTAACTTTATCCTCTGCGACCGCTTCATTTTTTTCTGCTCTTGTTTTTTCTTTTAATGCCCTGATCGAAAGCCCTAACCGATGATCGGCCGGCTCAATTGATAAGATTTTAAAGTCCAGTTCAGCGCCAATCCTAGCTATTTCCTCTGGACTTTTGATTGGCTTTTCAGAAAGTTCTGAAATATGAGCTAGTCCGTGAATATTATCATCAAGCTGAACAAATAAACCAAAGGGGTTAATTTTTAAGACCTTGCCTTTAACCACTTGGCCAACTTTATACTTTTGGGCAATCTTACTCCAAGGGTCTTCTGCTAACTTTTTCATTGAAAGAAAAATTTTTGAACCACTAATATCAATAATTTGGGCTTTAACTTTTTGACCGACTTTGACCAAATCTCGCGGATGTTCAATTCTCTGCCAAGCAATTTCGGAAATATGAATCAAACCTTCGAGGTCTTGACCAAATTTAATAAAAATACCAAACTCAGTCACTGCTGTCACTATTCCTTCAACCAGATCGCCAACTTGATACTGAGAAATAATCTCTCTTTGTTCCTCTTCTTTGGCTGCTTTTTCAGAAACAATTAATTTTTCTTCCTCCTCATCAACATCAATAATTTTAACAGTAAAAGTTTGTCCAATATACGACTTTAATTTCTCTAAAATTTTATTTTTATCTCCGCCAGCAACCCGCGGGTAATGTTCTGTGGCCAATTGGGAAACTGGTAAAAATCCTGAGATTTTACCTAAATTTATCATTAATCCACCTTTGTTAGCATCAGCCACTTGAACTAAAAGAGATGTTTTATCGCTTTTAAGTTGTTCTAAACGCTTCCAGGCTTTTTGATGACCAGCAAAACGAAGTGATAGTTCCATCTGACCGTTTTCATTTTCCAATTCTAAAACCGTGGCTTCAATCTCAACACCGACTTTTAAATTAGAATATTCTCCTGATTCGTCAAAAAGTTCGTAACCCCGAACGACACCAGTGGTCAGGCCATTGATATCAAGATGAACTTCAGACCGACCAATTTTAATGACTTTACCTTTGACTAAATCACCCACCTTGGGCAGGGCTAGCAAATTATGGTCTTCTAAGACACTTTTAAACTTGATTTTCTCTTTAGTTTTTAGTTCGGTTTTCATTAAAATAATAAAAATTAACCTAAATCGGGAAAAATTTAAGTTCCTATCCTTTTGTTTTGGATAGGATTTTTAAAACTTTTTCTATTATATCATATATCTATAATTTATCAAGGGTTTAAAGTTGACAAAAAGATAAAAATTTAGTATTCTAAAAACAAAGAAAAATGAAAAATTTTTATTTCTTTATGGCTACCATCCCTCAAAATATTAAAAGAATACCGGCTAAATTAGCTTCAGAAATATTGGCTAAAATTATAATCAATCCTAAAACGCTTAAACCAATCTCCCAAAAACAATTAAATGATATTCTGAAAAACAAACCCATCAAACAACAACCTTGGGGTTCTATTTCGCGTCAGCAATGGCAAGGTTTAGAAAAAGACATAACTCAAAAAAGTGGTTTTAAAATAAGCCAAACAAAAAAAGAAAGTTTGTTTAAAAAAGAAGGTCGGAGAAGAGACAAGGAAACAAAAAAAGAGAATATTGCTTATATCAGAGAGCAAGAAACAAAAAGACGAGGAGAATTAATGGTTAAAAGACTTCATGGGATTGAAGATAAGGGCTTTGGTAATCGTGAGACAAAACCAGAAACAACGGCAGAAATATCAGACGAGAAAAGAACAGGGGCGATTAAAAATCCAACTGATTTGAGAAAAGAAGAAGAAACAAGTGAAACAGACAAAAAATCAACACCAGCGGCCGCACCTGATTTTACCGAACCGCCGGATATGTTCCTTTGAGAAACTTTTGACTTTTAATTTTTAACTTTTGACTTACTTTTATGTACATAACTTGGTTAGGACAATCATGTTTTAAAATTCAAACTAAACCGCAAAAGGAAACCGAAGAAGTAACAATGATTACTGACCCTTATGGTAATATTGGCCTTAGAATGCCTCGTTTGACGGCTGATATTGTCACCGTTAGTCATGCTCATTTTGACCATAATAATGTCACTGCTCTCCAGGGCAATCCTCTGGTAGTTGACCAGGCTGGTGAATACGAAATCAAAAAGATTTTTATTTATGGTCTAATTTCCTACCATGATAAGAATCAAGGTACTGAAAGAGGCAAAAATATTATTTATAAAATCCAGACGGAAAATTTGGTCCTAACTCATTTAGGAGACATTGGCCACATCCTTGATAATGGTCTAATAGAAAAGTTAGAAGGCACTGATATTTTAATGATTCCAGTCGGTGGCACCTTTACCGTTGGCGCCAAACTGGCGGCTGAGATTGTCCAGCAAATAGAACCCAGAATAGTTATTCCAATGCATTATAAAATTGCGGGTCTTAATATTAAGTTAGAGCCGGTTGATAACTTTTTAAAAGAAATGGGGGTGAGTAAAAAAGAAATGGTTGAAAAATTAAAAATCACTAAAAAAGAATTAGCGGCTGAAAAAATGCAAGTTATAGTAATGACAAAAAAGTGAATTAATAACTCAACGATTTATCTCCCTACGGGAGATCTCTGTCCCTTCGGGACATCTCCCGAAGGGATGACCGAAGGGAGACAACTAACAACTGATAACTAACTTTTTTTCATTTTGGGCTCTAAAATGAACTATGAAAAAAACTCTGAAAGAGAAAAAAACAACTTTAATCACCAACAAAACCATTAAAAAGAAACAACCAATCCCAATCAAAATTGTCAAGACCGTACCCATTGCTAAAATCACATCAACCCTTGATTTTAAAAGATTGGCAAACACTCCTAAAACATCAAAGGGGGAAACCATTCTGCTTGGCCAAACTGCTGCTGGTCAAACTTTTTTAAAAATATCAAAACCTCAAATTTCTTTTTTGACCAAATTTCAAATTAAAAAAATAAAAAACAAAATAGAAAATCTATCAGAAAATCAAAAAAAGAAATTACTCTGGTTATTGGTAGGGCTTGTTAGTTTTTTTATTTTTATTATTTGGGCAATTAATTTTAAAGATTTTACTCTTAGGCAAAATAAAAATACTGAAAAACAAAATGATTTTACTCAACTTAAAAATGAATTACAAAACTCTTACCAAAATATAAAAAAATCAATGACTAATTTACCTCAGCCAAAAGAAGATGGTCCGAACAAAAATTTAACCACTCAAGAAAAAACTGACCAAAAACAAATTTTAGAAATGTCTCAACAAATAATAGAAAAATTAAACAAGAATAATAAATGAATTTGAACCTCCATAATATGGACAAAAATCAAGAATCGTCAGAAAAAATTTTATCGCGCTCCATCACTGAAGAAATGCAAGAGTCCTATCTTGATTATGCGATGAGTGTGATTATCGGCCGAGCTTTGCCTGATGTCCGCGATGGTTTAAAGCCAGTTCATCGCCGCATTCTTTACGCGATGTGGGATATTGGACTTAAACCCGAGGCTAAATTTAGAAAATCAGCCAACGTGGTTGGTGAGGTTTTGGGTAAATATCATCCTCATGGCGATGCGGCGGTTTATGATTCAATGGTCAGAATGGCTCAAAGTTTTAATATGCGTTATCCCTTAATCGCCGGCCAAGGTAATTTTGGTTCTTTAGATGGTGATAATGCGGCAGCAATGCGTTATACTGAAGCTAAATTAGCACCAATTGCTGAAGAACTTTTATTTGATATTGAAAAAAATACGGTTGATTTTTCACCAAATTATGATGGTAGCCAAAAAGAACCCCAAGTTCTACCAGCTAAATTACCTAATCTACTGCTTAATGGCAGTGTTGGTATAGCGGTTGGCATGGCTACTAATATTCCACCTCATAATCTAAGTGAGGTCTGCCAAGCAATTGCTCATTTGATTGATCATCCTAACGCTTCAGTTGAGGACTTAATAGAATTTATTAAAGGACCGGACTTTCCAACCGGGGGGCTAATTTATAATAAAAAAGATATTCTGGAGGCCTATTTAAGCGGTAAGGGCAGTATTGTAATGAGAGCTAAGACCGAAATTGTGGAAACCAAAAATAATCAATTCCAAATTATCGTTAATGAAATTCCTTTTCAAGTTAACAAAGCTGCTTTAGTTGAAAAAATTGCTACTTTGGTCAAAGAGAAAAAGATTGAACACCTTAAAGACCTCCGCGATGAATCTACTAAAGATGGTGTAAGAATTGTAATTGAACTTAAAAAAGAGAGTTACCCCAAAAAGATTCTCAACCGTTTATTCAAACTCACGCCGTTGCAGGAAACTTTTCATCTTAATCTGCTGGCTTTAATTGATGGCCTCCAACCTCGAGTTTTAAATTTAAAACGAATTTTAGAAGAATATATTACTCATCAACAAATCGTGATAAGAAGAAGAACAGAATTTGATTTAGAGAGAGCTCGCGACCGAGCTCATATCTTAAAAGGACTAAAAATTGCCTTAGATAAAATTGATGCTGTTATTCGCCTCATTAAAAAATCACGTGACCGCGAGGCAGCCAAACTTAATTTAATGAAAAATTTTAAGTTAACTGAACGCCAAGCCGTAGCTATTTTAGAAATGAAGCTCCAACAATTAGCCAATTTAGAACGATTAAAAATTGAACAAGAACTCAAAGAAAAAATAAATCTTATTAAAGAATTAGAAAAAATCTTGGCTTCACCTAAAAAGATTTTGGGTCTGATTAAAGATAATGTCAAAGAGCTCGAAAAGAAATTTGGCGATGAACGGAAAACGAAAATTATTGCCGGTGCGGTTGGCGAATTTACTCAAGAAGATTTAATTCCTAATGAAGCAACGGTCGTAACAATTACTCACGATGGTTATATCAAAAGAATTCCACCGGAAACCTTTAAAACCCAAGCTCGTGGTGGTAAGGGTGTCCTTGGACTAACTACCAAAGAAACCGATGTGGTAGAACATTGTTTTGTTACTAATACTCATTTTAATGTTTTGTTTTTTACCACTCGCGGCCGGGTTTTTCAACTTAAGGTCTATGAAATCCCTCAGGCCTCACGGACAGCCAAGGGCCAGGCAATTGTCAATTTTTTGCAACTTGGTCCGGCGGAAAAGGTCTCGGCCGTCCTGCCGGTCAGTGAATTGAGTGACTTTAAATACCTTTTTATGACCACCAAAAAGGGCTTAATTAAAAAAGTTGAGCTTAGTTCAATGGCTAACATTAGGCGCTCTGGTTTAATTATTGTCAAACTCAAAAACGATGATCTACTTGAATGGGTTAAACCTACCACCGGTCAAGATGAAATTATTTTGGTCTCAACTGGGGGCCAAGCGATTAGGTTTAAAGAAAAAGACGTCAGGGCGATGGGTCGCAATGCCGCCGGCGTTAGAGGTATGCGACTTAAGAGTAATGATTTTGTGATTGGTATGGATATAATTGATTTTCAAGAAAATATTTCTAACTTGCAACTTTTAGTTATTAGTGAAAATGGCTTAGGCAAAAGAACTGGTCTTAAAAATTATAAAATTCAACATCGCGGTGGTTCAGGTCTTAAAACAGCTAAAATTACCACCAAAACAGGACTGCTTATTAGTTCAAAAGTTATTAACGCTAAAACAGCTGAAGGTGAAGATGTTATTATTGTTTCTCGCCAAGGTCAAGTCATTCGGCTACCAATGAAATCAGTGAGTATTTTGGGTCGAGCTACTCAAGGAGTCAAATTAATGCGTTTTAAAGAAGAGCGGGACAAAGTCGCCTCCCTAACTTTTATCTAAATTTGTCAAAAATTAAATTATTATATATACTAAAATTAACTTTTAACTTTTTCCGCCCGAGGCGGATCCGCCTTCGGCGGAAACTTTTAACTTGAAATATGTCTACTCCAACCCAGAAACATACTAAAGCCAGAACCCGCCGCGGCCGAGCTCACTTAGCTTTTAAAAAAATTAAACTTACTTTTTGTCCTCAATGCAAAAATTCGATTTTACCTCATCGCGTCTGCCCCTACTGCGGTAATTATCGTAGCAAAAAAATCATCAATATAAAATTACCAAAAAAAGCTAAGCCCAAAAAAGAAAAAAAATAAATTGCGCACCTTATTTTTAAATTTGTTATGGCTAACAGACATCTTCTTAGAACCGTTGCTTTACAAACCCTCTATCAATTAGATTTCAGAGTTCCTTTCTCCTTGAATTACCAAGATTATCAACAAAAAGAAAACCAAAAGCAAGCCGAAAATGTGACCTCTCAAAATTTAAAAGAATTCGCCCCCGGCGCTGAAGAAGAAAACTTTGCTCAAAATTTAGTCAAGGGGGTTTTGACTCACCTCCAAGAAATTGATCAACTGATTACTTGCTATGCTCCTGAGTGGCCAATTGAACAAATCACGGTTATTGATAGAAATATCCTTCGGCTTGGCATTTATGAACTAAAATGTGATCCGGCCATTCCAGATAAAGTGGCTATTAATGAAGCAGTAGAATTAGCTAAATCCTTTGGCGGCGAATCCTCTTTTAAGTTTATTAATGGCGTCTTGGGCAGTATTTTTAAGGATCTACAAAAAACTTCATCACCAAACAATGATTCGGCAAAAAATACTTAGTAATAATTAGATTGCGAGGTATTTTGTGCCGATTGAAAGGAAGGCTTAATGAAAGATTTAGTAAAATTAGAAAAAAAAATAAAAATTAAATTTAACGGCTTGGATCTTCTCCAGCAAGCTCTTGTTCATCGTTCTTATCTTAACGAACATCCAGAGTTTAAATCTGATCACAATGAGAGATTAGAATTTTTAGGTGATGCTGTTTTAGAGTTAGTTGTGACTGAATATCTCTATGAAAAATTTCCTCAAGAGCCAGAGGGTAAATTAACTAATCTGAGGGCGAGTTTGGTTAATGCTCATCATCTTGCTCAAAAAGCTAAGGAATTGAAGCTTAATAATTATCTTTATCTAAGTAAGGGGGAAGCAAAAGAAAGTAGTAATACTAAAGCCAGAGAAAATATTTTAGCTAATACTTTTGAAGCTCTCATCGGCGCCATTTATTTAGACAGCGGCTATAAGATAGTCAAAAAATTTATTGAAAGAAATTTAACTAAGGATCTTGCCAAAATTTTGACTCAGGGCTTATACCTTGATGCCAAAAGCAAATTCCAAGAAATTGCCCAAGAAAAATATGCCCTCACTCCCCATTATAAAGTTCTATCCGAAGTGGGTCCGGATCACGCCAAAATTTTTAAAGTCGGTGTTTATATTGGCCCCGAATTTATCGCCAGTGACCAGGGCTTAAGTAAACAAGAAGCACAA
>JAGUWE010000097.1 GCA_020062525.1 Patescibacteria group bacterium
GATGAAATTGAAAAATCAATTGAAACTGATTTACAAAACAAAGACACTGATAACGATGGTTTTTTAGACGGTGAAGAAATAAAGAATGGTTTTAATCCCCTGGGCTCAGGGAAACTGCCGTGGGGCAACATTTTTGCCAGCCAACACAAAGGCAAAATATTTTTGCAAGTTGAAAGTAGAGGCGAGGCCTGGTATATCAATCCGGTTAATAATAAACGTTATTTTTTAGGAAGACCATCTAATGCTTTTGGATTAATGAGAAAATTAGGGTTGGGCATTACTAACAGCAATTTAGGCCAAATTAAAATTTCCAACTCTTCTCTTACTTTAATCACCAGCGGTATTGATATCAGTCAGCCACCTTCTCAAACACAACTTATGAATTACCCAACTATTACAATGCAGAACGGCAATATCACTACTACTCTCACTCCACTCTACAAATATCAAATCGCCGGTAAAGTTGAGGATGTAGTAGAAGTCAAAGATGAGACCTATGATGTAATGCCAGTTGATTTAGTTGTTTCTTGGGGGCTTTTAGCAACTTATAATGAGGTGGTCTCTACTCAACACGAAGGCAGAATTGCTAAAAACACTTTTCGTTATTATGAAGGGCAAATTTTATGTGAGAGCGGCCAGCCAAATGAATGCATTGCCAACAATCATTTAATTCCGGCAAGTGACAATCTTCGCCAAGTTATCCTGACTAAAATCAAAAAGGGAGGCCGGGTTGAAATGCAGGGCTTCTTAGTTAATGGTGAAAAAGTCACTAAGACCGAAACCCAAATCCAAACTGTTAAATTTACTACTTCCACCGTGAGGACTGATGAAGGTCTTAATAGCTGTGAAATAATTTATTTAACTTCAATACAAATTGGCAGTGAAATTTATCAATGAGAAAAAAAATCCAAAATGCAAAATGCGTTTCAGGGATTAGCAGACTTTGGTCTGCGTTAGAATCGGAGTTAGTTAATGAGAGGCGCAAACTAAAGTTTGCTAATCCAGAATGGTGGAATAGCAAGCTTTAGCTTGCGTTTTTGGAATAAAAAAAATCCGCCTGGGGCGGATTTTTTTGATTAATCTTTTCTATTCAATTTTGTTAAAGAGCAAATTAAACCTTTTTCTTTTGGCGCCAAAGGAGGAAAAAGATGGTGACTCCTATAAGCAAGAGTATCACTCCTCCACTAATATACCAAATTATATTAGATGGTTGTTGGGTTGTTGGTTTTTGAGCAGTAATGGTCTTTTTGACATCTTGAATAAATTCCTGCGGGCTCACTGCCGAGGCTGATTGAATTAACAATGAATAGGGCTTGCTCTTTTTGAGAACATTACCGTTTTGATCAGTATAAGCCACATAGACCTTATGTTCGCCATTGGTCAAATCTTCTTTCAAAGTATAATTCCAGGCGCCTTGCTCATCGGTCTTGGTGGTCACAATAATTGGAATATCAGAATAGATATATAAAGTAACAACAGTATTGGCTGGACCTTTGCCTCGCAGTTTAACTTTTTCATCTTTAGTTGATTCCTCTTTAGCCCAAGCTCGCTGAATAAAGAAAAGTCGAGCTTGAGGTTGATTCTCAATTACGGGAGCTGGCGCTGGTTCAACTGATGAAGGTGCAGCTTCTTGAGGAGAAACTGGCATTTCTTGTGGCGGTATGGCCATTAGTTCAGTTGGTGCTGGCGCACTAAAGACCGGCACTTCCGGCCCAATTTCCATCCCGGCGGTGTTAACTTCAACCGTTGCCACTTGAGTAATAGCAAAGCCCTCAACACTTTCTTCGCCACTGGTTAGGGGCTGACCTAAAGAAGTTTGATGAATAATAGCTTGATCAATCCCAGCTAATTCGCCCTGGAATTTACCCTCACCTAATGGATTATAGCCATTTTTTAATTCTTCTAAATCAGAAAATTGATCTTGATCCGAGTTAAGCTGATCAGGATTAGTGCCTAAACGTAGCTCTAAATCATCGGGCAGGCCGTCTTGATCGTTGTCAAACATAATCGCAGCTGGCAAGGTTTGGATAATTGATTCATCTTTGTTAATAATGGATTCCTCTTTGGCTGGCAAAACTAAAAGTTTGATTTCTTTATCCACCTTAAGAGGAATGATTTCGCTCAAATCTTTTTTAATTGCTTTTTCTTCAGGGGTCTGGGTTATTTGATTTTGGGAAGTTCCCTCTGTTTTATTTTGCTCTGGACCGAGAATTAAATTCTTACCGATAAAATCATCTACTTTATCTTTGACTTCCGCAAACTCTTGTTGTTTTTTAACAATTTGGCCTAAATGCCTTTTTTCAATCGCTAACTGGCATTCTTCGTCAGAAATACCTTCGCATTTGACACGCTTGGCATATTTTTCAAACATATATTTTTCACAAGTATCCTTGTCAGTAATTCCTGCTGCTTTACACTCCGGATTCATATATTTATCACGCATTATTTTTTCGCAGGCCTCACGGGTAAAAGCTTGGGCGGCAAAACATTCTGACGGTAAATTTTTTTTAGCCATCAGAATCTGGCAATCTTGCTCATTTTCAATGCCGGCTGCTTGACATTCTTTAGGAAAATATCTAGCCCTCATCACTCGATCGCAATCTTGAGGTGACTTGGCGCCGGCCTCAACACACTCGGTCGGCATCATTTGCTCGCCACGAGCCATTGCTTCTTTGTTAAATTTTTCAAACATTACTTTTTCGCAGGCCTCGCGAGTAAAAGCACCGGCCTCTTTACATTCAGTTGGCACATTTTTTTCCAGCGTCAATTTTTCACATTCAGCAAAACTCTTGGCGCCTAATTTTTGACAATGAGGCGAAAGTTCAGCATTTAAAGCTTGCTCAATCTCTTCTGATTTAATTTTACCACTGACTAAACCATTCATACATTCAACGTCAAGCAGTCCTTGGCATTCATCTGGCTTGCCATAGGTCTCAAAAATTATTTTTTCACAATCAGCTTTGGAAGTAGCGCCTTTAGCCTGACAGACCTTCGGTGCTAATTGTTTAGTCATCAATTTTTCACAATCTTTCGGATTAGTCACGCCTGCTTTTTTACAATCAGCTGGCGCATGACGGGCAAACATAATCCTTTCGCATTCTCTTTCATCAATCGCGCCGGCTTCACGGCAAGGTGGCGGCATAAATTTAGCCCGCAAATATTTTTCACATTCTTTTGGATCGGTAATATTTTGCTGACGGCAATCCAAAGGCATTCTTATAACTTGCATAGTTTTTTCACACTCAGCTGGATCAGTAATGCCTTGTTCTTTACATTCTCGCGGCATAAAACTTTCAGCGCCCGCTGGCGGACCCATCATACCTTCAGGTAATCCGCCATGACTTTGAAGGTATTGAATACATTGACCCATGTCGGTTATGTTTTGTTCTTGACAAGGTGGCGGCAGTGTTTCTGGCCCCATTCCCTTAAAATTCTCCGGGTTTAAAGGAATGCCTTGAGAACCAGCTTGTTTGGCCATAAATTCCTGACACATTTGCTGATTAGTAATGCCGGCCTTAGCACAATCTAAGGTTAAACCCAACTCCTCTGGTTTTTGAATCTTAGAAGGCATAATTTTACCCTCTAAATAATCCTGGCATTGCATCTTATCATAAAAACCAGCTTCAATACATTTATCAGGAATTACTTGCTCCGTCGGAGTTGGACTGGAAGCAGGGGGTTGACCACTGGGTTGAAAATCAGGTTGATTCGTTGCTGGCGCCATCAACTTCATCATATGGGTCTGGCAACTCAGGGGATCAGTAAGGCCAGCACTTTGACATTGAGGAGACAAACTCATTGCCGCTGGTGACGTGTAGTTTTGGCTTGGTTGCGGTAATTGGGTCTGGGAAGTTGATGGCTGAGTTGTATTTTCCGGCGCGGGTGTTGGCGGTGCTGGTTGAGTCGGCGCGGCCATTAAGTTATTCATATATTCTTGGCAAGCGCTGGGATCACTAAGGCCAGCGTTTTGGCACTCGGCTGGCAATTGCGGCGCAATGAAATTTTCAATTACCTGAGCCTTGGTAATTAAAAAAGCTCCCCAAATCTGCAGTGTTAGGAAGCAAATAATTGAATAAATTTCAATTATTCTTCTTAAAATTTTAGTGGTTTTGAGCATCATACTTTTGTTTTTATTTTAATTAAAAAACTCCAACCAAAAATCGGAGCTGATATAAATAAAATATAATTTGATACCCTTCCTCTCTTTCCCCTTTAAAGAGCTAAACTCTCTTTAAGAAAGGGAATTAAGAAAGTATAAATAAAAAAATACTTTTGGTTTTGGTGTTTGTTTTCTATTTTCAAAAAACTTTTTTATTCTTTTTCTATTATCAATTATACCACAATTTCCCAAAAAAGTCAATGATAGGAATACCTCACACAGCTTGCTCTGACTGGATTTGATACCTTTTATCTGCCGATCACCACTTCCACCGGCACTACCAAACCAACTTTTTCTTCCAAGGTAATTGTCGCGTA
>JAGUWE010000022.1 GCA_020062525.1 Patescibacteria group bacterium
AAATATTGGCCACTGATTCTGATGAGTTTTTTTTGTTTTTGACGGGTAATTGATTCTTCAGGCCTGCCAAACGTGTTTTTAAGCCGGGTCTTGACTTCCACAAAAACAAAAAAGTTGCCTTCTTTGGCAATTAAATCTATTTCTCCAAAATAATTTTTATAATTTTGATCAATAATCTGATAATTTTTACTTTCTAAATATTGTTTAGCTAACTTTTCGCCAAGCTTTCCTAATTCTTGTCGTTCAATCATAATTAAGGCAAATATTTACGAAAGGTTTTTTTCTTTTCTTGTTCTTCTTTTTCTTTAGGTAAGCGGAGTTTTAAATAAAGCACAATTTTTGCTAGCCAGACCAGATGACCTAAAATTAATATCAACAGCCAAAACCGAGCTCCCAGAAGATAGACCTCTTCATATAAGAAAAATAGCCAGACAAAGCCAAGTAGTCCGAAGCTTAAAAACAAATAAGATAGATTAGAAAAAACTTTTTTGTTGATGGATTGAGTTTTATTTTTTGAAAAAAAGAAGATTATGAAAAGAAACAAGGCAGCCAAAAAAACTCCACCTAAAGTTTGTAAAGTTACCTCACTGGTGTAGCCGGGAAATAAGCTAAACCAAAATTTAAAAGAAAATAAGGTTGCTAAATCCATATTTAAATTCATAATGGTTTTTGGAAAATTAAACCGAAATGATAAGTACCAGCGCTAAACTCATTTATTTTTTCTAAACCAAGTTGATGGGCAATAGCTTTAACTTCTTCTTTTTTGACACGGATTTCTGGGGGCGGGCCAAAAGGAATTTGAGTTAATTTCCAGTCAATCACCAAAAGTTTTCCGCCGGGTTTTAAGATTCTCACCGCTTCTTTAAAAATATTCAAGTGTTTTCTGGATTGAAAAAGAATATTGATTAATAAAACCGCCTCAAGGCTTAAACTTTTTATATAGGTTGAACCAAAAATTTCCAAATCGGCCCAGATAGTTTTAATATTAGTAATACCTTCCATTTTAGCCCAGCTCTGCACGCTATCCAAAACAAATTTTAAAACATCAACGGCAAAAACTTTGCCTTTATCGCCGACCATTTTAGCGGCTGGCAAAGTGAAATGAGCGGCTCCGCCACAACCTAAATCAGCCACCACCATATTTTGTTCTAGCGGAACCTTTTTCAAAATTTTTCTGGCATTTAAAAGTTTGTTGCCACCAAAGAAAATATCAGGCATATGTGTTTAAATTCAAAATTCTAAACCTTAAACTTATTATATAAAAAATTTGTTTTTGTTGCAAATCAACACGTCATTGCGAGTCCACCAGCCGGTGGACGTGGCAATCCCGGACATTTTTAAAACAATGAGATTGCTTCGTCGCCCCACACTTTTTAAAAAAGTGTGGGACTCCTCGCAATGACAATTGTCAATTTATATTTTTCTTAATACCCTTATGAGTTCTCTATGAATCCTGGCATTACTTGCTACCAAATCATAACTTGGAAGCAACCATTGGCGGCCAGAAAAATCGGTTACTTTGCCGCCGGCGTTGCGGACCAATAAAACTCCGGCTGCCACATCCCAGGGATGAGCGCCGGGGATAGCAATTGATTCAATTCTACCAGCGGCGACATAAGCTAATTCCAAAGAAGCTGAACCAACTTGCCGACAATCAAATCCCTGAATTTTTTGTTTTT
This sequence comes from Patescibacteria group bacterium, assembly GCA_020062525.1. GTDB lineage: Bacteria > Patescibacteriota > Patescibacteriia > JAACEG01 > JAGUWE01 > JAGUWE01. The sequence goes on from JAGUWE010000022.1 coordinate 1,680, forward strand.
GATAATACTTAACAGCGCGACGGATATCTTTTTCTTTACTACTATGACAAAAGGCATTGAGAGATTTAGTAATTTGAAAAATTGAAGAAACCTTTATTTTTTTGCCATTTAGGAGCGAAGGTTTGTTACACTCAGCTAAATATAGTTCTTTTAGAGTCGGTGCATAAATTATACCTAAAATAATTTTACTTTGATAGACTAAGCCAATTGAAACAGCAAAAAAAGGATTGTGATAAGAAAAATTAGTTGAGCCATCTAAAGGATCAACGATCCAAAGATAATCTGACTTTTGTCTATTTTTTCCGCTTTCCTCTGATAAAATACTATGGTCGGGGAAATTTTTTTTAATTAAATTTAAAATGATTTTTTCTGCGCCAATATCTGCCAAACTAACAATTTCGTGCCGGCTTTTAAATTTGACTTTTGTCCGGTCAAAATTCTTAAATTCCTGCGCTAAAAATTCCCCTGCCTTTTTCGCGGCCAAGATCGCCACTTTTTTAATTTGATTTATATTCTCCTTCATTGGTTTATTTTAAAATTTTAATCGGTTGAAAACTTTGCCGATGGAATTTACAAGGGCCGTGAGTTTTGAGCATTTTTTGATGAAAGCGAGTGCCATAACCTTTATGTTGCGCAAAACCGTAAAGCGGATATTTTTTATGACGCTGGGTCATAATTTTATCGCGCGTGACTTTGGCTACAACCGAAGCCGCTGCTATGGTAGTCACTTTATAATCCCCATCAACGATTAATTTGTAAGGTAAATCATTATAAAATTTGATTTTTTTTCGGCCCAAATAATCAATTAATAAAAATTGCGGCTCTGTTTTTAATTGACTAATTGCTTGATTGATTGCTTCTAAATTGGCTTCCATAATGCCAATCTCATCAATGACATCTTGCCAAACAATACCAATTGACCAATCAAGTGCTTGGGCAATAATTTTTGGGAAAAGTTTTTCTCGCCTTTTAGCTGATAATAATTTTGAATCAGCTACCTGGGGTAAACGGACTTTTTGAGGCAGAATCACGGCCGCGGCCACAATTGGCCCGGCCCAAGCACCCCGACCAACTTCATCAATGCCGGCAATCAATTTCAAACCCTGGCCAAATAATCTTTTCTCTTCAGAGCGATTGGGATATTTCATAATTATAGTTTACTTTAAAAAAACAACTTAGGCAATTTTTAAAATAGAGAGTTAATGATATAATTTAATTATTAACAAGGTGTCATTGCGAGGCCACGAAGTGGCCGTGGCAATCTCGCTATTTTCTGTCATTCCGGCCTACGAGCCGGAATATAGATCCCGCATCAAGTGCGGGATGACAAAAAGAAAAAGAGATTGTCCGCCAAAGGCGGATCTGCCTCTGGCATGACTTCGTCTTCGCCAGTTGGCGGCTCGCAATGACAAAAGGAAACTCTTATGCAAATTGCTTTTATCTCTGATGTTCATGACAATTTAACTAGTTTAACCAAAGTACTGAATTTTCTTAAGAAAAGCAGCATAAATTTTTTGGTTTGCTGCGGGGATGTTGGTAATTTAGAAACCATTTCTTATTTAGTCAAAAATTTTTCAGGACAAATTTATTTGGCCTTTGGCAATGTTGAGCAGGATTTTATCAATCAAGATGAATTGAATTTTTCCAACCTGACAAGTTACCCTGATTTTGGCAAAATTGAATTAGATGGTAAAAAAATTGCTTTTTGCCATTTTCCCCACACTGCCCGCCAGTTAGCGGAAGGTAGCAGCACCGATTTTATTTTTTACGGTCATACTCATCAACCCAAAGAAGAAATGTTAGGTAAAATTAAATTAGTTAATCCCGGTAATGTCGCTGGCTTATTTTTTAAGCCCACTTTTGCTTTATACGATACCAAAACTAATGATTTAGAGTTAACGCTAATAGACTTGATTTAAAATTTATAACTCATATAAAAAACAGCTCGGACTCAGCCGGGCTGTTAAGTTCTTTTTATTTTTTTTTGCCAAATAAATTTGACCACCAACGCGCATTAGAACAGCTATAATGAGAATAAAACCCAAGGGTATGTTTTTAAAAGTGACGGTCATTAAATACCCCAAAAAAGGAAGATGAAAATAATAAATACCCTCTACATCAGCCAGACGAGCTGGCGGATCAATATCCTTCTTGTTGGCATCTCCTTTAGTAAGGATTATCTGGTCCTCTAAAACAGCAACCACTTGATGGGTAATTCGTCGATTACCTAACCTAAAAGTTACCACTGCTCCTGGTTCTACTTTACCCCTTTTAAAGATTAGTAAATCGCCATTGTTTAAATTTGGCTCCATGCTCTTTCCCTCAAGGGCATAAATTTTATAATCTGGTGATAAGACAAAAAACCAAAGCCCTCCTAAACAAACCACCAAAATGACCAAAACTAAATATTCAATAACTTTTTTCATTTCCCCTCCCTTTTATTTTAAGTTGTCAAATTGCATTTTTTCTATTGTGTTATTCTTTTTGTATTAAAACTAAAATTTAAAATTTTGTCAATGCATTTAAATCAATTGACAAAACTAACCTAAAATTATATTATTACAAACAAAGATTTTAAGCGTCGGGGATTGGCGCAGTGGCTCAACGCGCCTG
>JAGUWE010000018.1 GCA_020062525.1 Patescibacteria group bacterium
GGAATCTCGTCCTCGACCAGGCGGATTTAATCGCGGCAATCGCTATTAAATAGACATTGAAAAATCCCCTTAATTGGGGATTTTTCAATTATTTTTGGCTCTAATTCTTACAAGAGCAATATGTTAACTAAACAAACCATTCCCCGCCTTGAATTAGAGAAAATTTTAACAGAATTTGAGTTGGGTCAAATTGAAAAATTTGAACCGCTGGAGACAAGTGGTAACATTACTTATTGTTTAACAGTTAATAGCAAAGTATATTTTTTGCGCCTTTGTCCCAAAGGTCAACGTTGGCGCAGTCAAGAAGAAATTAGGGCAGAAATTGAATTGTTAGAATATTTAAAAAGTAATAATTTCCCAGTAATCACTGCTATCAAAAACCGAGATGGCGAAGTTGTTATTTCCTGGAAAAATCAACACGGTTATTTAAGAGAATTTATTAAGGCAGAGGCGAAAATGAATCCAACTTTTGCGGAGGTTGAGAAGTTTGGTAAATTGGTGGGCTGGCTGCATTCACTTACAGAAAATTATAAAACTGAAAACTATCGTGAACATATTTTTGATTTATCAAAAACAAAGCAACGTTTTGGGGAAAGCAAACCAAAAATTTTAGCCAGTGATTTTCAAGAAAAACAAAAGTTTGTCAGACAATTTGAAAAAGAAATCTTATCGCTTAATTTTTCTAATAATTTGCCTCGGGGTATGATTCATGAGGATTTGGGCAAAAGACATATTTTATGGCAGGAAGATAGGTTAGTGACTTTGGTTGACTTTGACCGTTCTTATTTTGGCCGATTGGTTTTAGATTTGGGGCAAGCGGTTCGCGGCTGGTGTTTTGTTGATAATTGGATGAGCTGGAATAATGAGACCTTTGAAACGCTAATTGAAGGTTATCAACAAAAAAGAAATTTAACCGAATCAGAAAAAGAAAGTTTAATCAACGCGATAAAATTTGGTATTTTGGAACGTAGTTTATCCTTTTGTTTAAACTTTATAGAGATAACGCATCATAAAGACGATCAGGATTTTGCTTTAGATGGAGTGTTTAGACAGCTGGGGTTGATTGAAAAGAATAGGAAAAAAATTGAAAAAATTCTAGTGAAATAAAAATGCCACTTGAAATAAAATTCAAGTGGCGGCTATTTTGACGGAAATAAAATCTTAAAATTAGGGCCCTCTTTTGTCCAAAAAGATCTAACGATGAAATGGGGAAGGGTTATTGTGACCTTAAGATCTTTTTTTATCCACTCTTTACGATTCTTAAAGTCTTGATAAAATTCACGAACTATCGGAACGACATTTGTTCTCCCGGATAAAAGAATAATCTGGTTTGCCACCGCCCACTTTGATAAAAATGTAGAATTTTCTTCTCAGATATTTTTGCCCACTCACACGATTGATCCCGCCGTGGACAAAGAACGTGATAAAATCAAGGAGGAACTTTTAAAAACCAACTAAGTGGAAAAGTGGCAAGAGTTTCAAATTGTTGAACCAACTTTAGGCGCTAATCAGGCGGGCGATCAATTTTTTACAGATGGCAAATCTTATGTTATCATTTTAAAAGATTAGCGCTTATCTAATATAAATTTGGTTGGATAAATATTTCTGATAATTTTAAAACTCTTATTAAATAATTATTAAAGAAACCTTAGTCGCGCCAGTGTCACGGTTTAATATTATGATTGGGAGAACTTTAGGCGGCGCCACCGTCGCGGTTCTTCAAGGTGCGATAGTTTTTCTAATTTCGCTTCTTATCGGGTTTAGGCCCAGTGCCGTTATGTTGCCGCTGACATTTCTCGTGATGGTTTTAATTGCTTTTCTTTTCACCGCGCTGGGGACTGCTATTGCCTCAATTTTGGAAGACATGCAGGGCTTTCAATTAATAATGAATTTTCTGGTTATGCCGATTTTTTTCCTTTCCGGCGCGCTTTTCCCCTTAGAAGGATTGCCTGAAGCTCTTGTTGTTGTTACCCGCCTTAATCCTTTAGCTTACGGAGTTGATGGATTAAGGGCGACATTAATCGGCAATGCCCATTTTGGGTTAGCTTCTGATATCGGCGTTTTAGCTTTCATTACCAGCTTGCTTTTATTAATCGGCGGCTATCTATTTTCTAAAATTCAGCTTTAAGTTTATCTTTTAAAATTTGAAAAATGACAACTATTCTTACTATAATTTCAACTTTTATCATCAACACTATTTCTGGGCTGGGGTATGCTGGCGTGGCCTTGCTAATGGCTTTGGAATCGGCAGCGGTGCCACTCCCTTCAGAAATCATTATGCCTTTTTCCGGTTTTTTAGTTTCGCAAAACCGCTTCACTTTGTTTTTTGTTTCTTTAGCCGGAGCCGTTGGCTCAACTATCGGCGCTGTGGTTTTATTTTACATTGGCCTTTATGGTGGTCGCCCTTTTTTAGAAAAATACGGCAAATATTTTTTGATAACTTCTCACGATTTGTATTTGACTGAAAAATTTTTTAAAAAATACGGCGCCTGGTCGCTTTTTCTGGGTCGCGTTCTGCCAATTGTCCGAACTTATATTTCTTTGCCTGCCGGCATTGCTAAAGTTAGTCCCTGGCTTCTGATAATTACCAGTTTTATTGGTTCTTTTATCTGGTCTTATTTTTTGGCTTATCTAGGATTCTCTTTGGGCAAACACTGGGAAATTCTGAGTCAGTATTTTCACAAATTTGATTTTTTAATTGGATTAATAATAGTTGTTGGTATAATTTATTGGGTAAAAAGACATTTAAGAATAAAAAATAATGCTTAGAAAGTATAAACATATCTCTTTTGATTTAGACGGAACTTTGGTTCACACAATTTCTGACTATCGTTATTGGATTGTGCCGTTTGTGGTAAAAAAATTGGGTGGAGCAATATCTTCACTGTCTACTGTGGATGAATTTTGGTTTGAGGCTGATCGAGATGAAACAGTTTCCCAAAAATTCAAATTAAATCCTAAAACTTTCTGGCAGCTTTTTAAACAAATTGACACTCCGCGCCGAAGAAGTAAATTTACTTTTGCTTATCATGACGTTGAAGATTGTTTTTGGCGATTAAATAAAATGGGTAAATTAATTTCTGTTATTACTGGCGCGCCTCTTTGGATTTCTAAAATGGAGGTTAGAAAATTAAACAACGCCCCTGTTGATTTTTATTTAACAACTAATACTCACCGCCGACTTAAAGCCAAACCTCATCCATCAGGTATGTATTATGTTTTAAAAAGATTGGGTGCCGCCACTAATGAAACGGTCTACGTTGGTAATAGTGATGAAGATGCAATGTTTGCTCAAAATTCAGGAGTTGATTTTATTTATTTAGAAAGACAAGAACATAAATTTAATTTTCAAAAAACTACCATTGCGATTATTGAAACACTTAATGAATTAGAATAGAAGAAAAAGGGCTGACTTTTGTCAGCCTTGAAAAAATTTAAGTTTTTTTTGTTTAGCGGTTAAAAATGCTCTGATTGACTTTTCGCACTCTTGACAATAATTATCTATCCGTTTTGATTTGTTTTCCTCATTCAACTTTGAGCCGCAATTACCACATCTTTTTCCTTCTGATTCATTTTCTTCTGGACGGACTGAACTGACTACCAACTTTTCCACTTTCCCCCTCCTTTTTTGCTTAAATTCAAAGGCCGTCTTCTTTCGAAGACAGCCTTTGAATTTATTTTAATTTGTTTAATCTTTTGTTAAGCTAATTGTCTTCGAAAGTATAAGAAAAACCGGCTAATAATAATGATAATAGCCTGGGTAATACTAATAATGATGGTTTGCTGCTTTCGAAGAGGCATAATTAAGTTTAAAATTGAATGTAGGTTATCTTATCAAAATTATATTTTCTGTCAATTTTAATTATCCACATTTTAATTATCCACATCCAAAATACACATCAAAAAATTTTGGAATTTGGGATTTGGGATTTGTTTGGAAATTGGAAATTGGGATTTGGAAATTATTTAGATATGGATAATCCAAAAAGTCTCGAGAAATTAACTTGTTATCCAAAACAAATAGCGACAAATTAAAACATGATATCTTCATCTCCTCTTTTATAATCATGAATTTCTTTTTCGCTAAACCAAAGTTTAATTTCATTTTCGGCCTCGGCTTGGGTTTCAGAAGCATGAACTAAATTATGAACTGCGCGCTTGTCGCGATTGGCAGCGGCGGCTGAATCAACCGAATAATCTCCGCGAACCGTGCCCATTTCCGAAAGCGCCGGCATAGTATTGCCAGCAATTTTTCTGACCATATCAATAGCATGAATGCCTTGAATAATGGCCTTAACCAAAGGGCCGGCAGTCATAAAATCAATCAGCCATTTGCGCACCATTTTACCAATTTTCAACGGATCATCGGTGCCTAATTCACGAATTGGGTCCATACCATATTTATTATAAGTATTTAAAGTTTTCTCACCAAGCCGCTTAATCCAGTCCTCGTCTTTTGGATAATGTTTATCCATTTGCGAAGGAGTGGCCCAAACCATAGCAAGAGCAATAATTTTCAGTCCCCGGTCTTCAATTCGTTTTAAAATTTCACCAACTAAGCCGCGCTTAACGCCGTCGGGCTTAATGATAAGTAATGTCTTTGCTTCTTTAGGATGATTCATAAATTCTTGATTCTTGATTCTTAATTCTAAATTCTGAACTCTATTTTTTATACTGTTTTAAAATTTCTTTAACTTTGTCTAAGACCTGGGCCGGGGTAAAACTGGCTTTAACCAAATAACCAACGGCGCCCATAGCCGTGCCCTTTTTCACATCTTCTTCCTGTCTTAAATTAGTCAAAAAAAGGATCGGAATATTTTCTAGTTCTTTATTTTTTTTAATTTCTTCCATTACCTGAAAACCATCCATTTGCGGCAAAATTATATCCAATAAAATAATGTCTGGTTTTTCAGTTTTGGTTTTTTCAACTCCTTCCAAACCGGTAAAGGCCTGAATAGCTTGGTATCCTTCCTCATTAAACTTTAAGCTATACATATCCGAAAGCATTTTGTCATCCTCTATGATTAAAATTTTTGCTTTTGATTCTGGCATATTTCTTTTCCCCCTTTGAGAAAGGGGGATTAAGGGGGATTTTAAAAATCCCTCTTTTTTCTCCCTTTTTAAAAGGGAGAAAATTAACGTAATTATTTATTAGAATACAATAAAAATAAAAAAATAGCAAGAATTTGTGAACTTATGCGGAATTAATCAGTTTCAACTTGATATTTGCCATCGCCACTGGTTGAAATCTTAATATCGCCTTGTTTATCGGTCCGATAGATTTTTACACCAGCTCGTTCTAAGCGGCGAATAACCCTTAGATTGGGATGACTCAGATTATAACTTTCACCGCAGGTAATTATGGCAAACTGCAGTGAAACGGCTTGGATAAATTCTTGACCAGACGAAGTACTTGAGCCATGATGACCGATTTTTAAAACATCGGCTTTTAAATTTTGACCTGAGGCGATTAATCTCTCTTCCTCACTTTCGCCAGCATCACCGACAAACAAAAACGAACTTTTTTTATAAATCAATTTAACAACAATTGAGGTATTGTTTATTTCTTTTTCTTCAATTATTTCCTGATTCAAATCATAGTCTGGATATAAAAATTTTAAAACAACCTCGCCGCCTAAATCTTGGCTGGTAATTTTATCAACTTTTACTAAAGGAATATTTTTTGCCAAGACCTCATTTTTAAAAATCGTAAATAATTCTTCCTGGGTCTTAACATCAGTATAAAAAATTTTGCCTATCCGGTAACGTTTAATCACACTGATTAAACCGGTAATATGATCCGGATGAGGATGAGTCAGAATCACCATATCAATTCTTCTATCAAAAAAAGGCAGACGTTGGCCCAGTTTCTGGATAACTTGACCGCCCAGGCCGCCATCAATTAAAATTCTCTGATCGTTTAGTGTTCTAATAAAAATTGCATCGCCGTGCCCGACATTAAAAAAAGTTACTTCTAAACTTTCCGGCGGTTTGACCTGCCAAGCCGCAACACTTAGCAAAACCACTGATGCTACTGCCAACAAACTAACCAACTGAATAATTTTTTTATAATTTCTCATAAAAAAATGACATAATGTCATTGCGAGGATCCGCCAGTTGGCGGAGATATGGCAATCCCATTCAACTTCAAAAAGACGAGATTGCCACGCCCTCGCTACGCTCAAGCTCGCAATGACAACTTATATTAAAATTTTGAATTTTAACTTGAACTTTTGAGTTTTGAGTTTTGAGTTTTGATTTTTATTATCATTCCGCCAATCACAAGATACCCAATTACTGCCCACCACCAGGAAACTTGCTGAAATTCAAAATAGCTTAAGGGCAGCTTAATTGCATACTCGGCTACTTTAATAATGTAGACCAAAATCAGCCAAAGAAACCAAAATAAAATTTTAGCTAAAGCCGGATAAATTAAACCAATAAAAAGCGCGGCAAAGCCCAAAGAAATAACCAAGGGTAAAATCGGCAAGACCAGAAAATTAGCCAAAATTGAAATAAAAGGCAACCTTTTAAAATAATAGAGTGTCAGCGGCAAAACCGCAATTTGAGCCGCTATGGTAATTAAAACTAAATCACGCAGCCCCCAAAATGAGGAAATTTTTCTTAATTTTCTGCGAAAAAAAGGATAAAAATAAACAATACCCAAGGTGGCAGCAAATGACAACTGAAAACCGGCTTCTAAAATTAATTTGGGATTAAAGGCCAACATTATAGCCGCAGCTAAACTAATGGCCCGGTCAGCGCTACTAAGCCGTCCCAAGTGCATGGCTAAAAGCAGCAAAAAACCCATCACCGCGGCTCTGACTGCCGAGGCCGGCGCGCCGATAATCACAATATAAAAAATTAAAAACAAAACAATTAAATAAAATGCCTGCTGACGATAAAAACCAAGCCCAATAAAAAAACTTAAAAGCAGGGCAAAAATAATCGTCACATGCTGACCGGAAATAGCAATAATATGAGCCAAGCCAGATTTAGCAAAATTATCAAAAAGTGCTTGGTCCAAACCTTTTTTATCGCCAAGTAAAAAGGCGGTCAAAAAACCGGCCGGCGGCTCGGCTAAATTTTCAGTAGTGACTTGTCTTAATTTTTTCTTAAAAGCAAAGATTCTTTGATAAAATTTCCCGCCCTGATTTTTTTCCAAAACCTCAATTTGCGGAAAGCCGCAAATAGCATAAATATCAGAAACGGCCAAATACCGGCCATAATCAAAGTCATTAAAATTCTCTGGTTTTTTTATTTTACAACTAATTGTAAGATGGTCGCCGTAATTATATTGTGGATAGACTGAAGTGGTGACTAAAATTTTGCCCTTAGTTGCCTTGCCTTCTGCTTCGCTGACCCGAACGACCAAACGCTGACTGTCTATTCTTTCGTCTGGTTCCTGCGCAATAACGCCGCTAAAAGTAATTTTCTGATCAAAATAGGATTCGATTTGGCCTTTAATAGTTTCTGGCCAACTAACTTGATAACGCCAAAATCCCAAAAGAAAAAAGATGGCTAAAAATAAAATTAAGCGCAATTTTTTCTTTGACCAAAAAAAGATTAAGTCAACCATTACAGCTAAAATCAAAACATAAATAAAAAACAAAAAATCCGCCGAAAAACTTTCTGGCGGAAATAAACTCGAAACTCCGATACCGGCAATAAAAGACAGGCAACAATAAAGAAAAAATTTAGAAGAAGACATAAGTTAAAAATTCCTAATTCCCAATTTCTAATTTCTAATAAATGTCCAATAATTAAATTAATAAAACTTTTAGCATTAAAAAATTAGAAATTTCATTGGAAATTGGTAATTAAAAATTGAAAACTTATCCTAAGTCCTGCCTATACTCCAGTAATTAAATCCTAGTCGTTTCATTTCCTCAACCTCATAAATGTTACGGCCATCAATAATATTAGCCTCCGCCATTAATATTTTCAATTTTTCTTTGTCAATCTCTTTAAAATGTTGCCAATTAGTAATGATTACGACAGCATGAGCCTCACGAGCGACTTCATAAGGGTCGTCGTGATAAGCAATATCGCCATCCAAAATTTCACGAGCCCGCTCCATGGCCACCGGATCATGAACTTTAATGTTAGCGCCTTTGCCGATTAGATGCTGAATTACTTCAATGGCGGCTGATTCACGAATATCATCAGTGTTGGGCTTAAAAGCCAATCCCCAAATACCAATAGTTTTGTCTTTGACCTCACCCAAAGCTATCTCAATTTTTTCAATTAGGGATTTTCGCTGATAATTATTAACTTCAATCACGGCTTTAAGAATCCGAAAATCATAGCCGTTAACCCCGGCCATCTGATATAAAGCACGAGTATCCTTGGGAAAGCAACTGCCGCCGTAGCCAAGGCCGGCTTCTAAAAATTTATTACCAATGCGCGGATCCAATCCCATACCATGCGCCACCTCTTTGACATCAGCTCCGACTTTTTCGCAAACGCCGGCAATTTCATTAATAAAAGAAATTTTGGTTGCTAAAAAGGCATTGGAGGCATATTTAATCATTTCCGCACTTTCTAAATTAGTAAAAACTTTAGGGCAGGAAAAATTTTGGTAAAGCTCGGCCATAATTTTTTGAGCTTTTTCTGAATCAGCGCCAATCACAAGCCGATCAGGAAAAAGAAAATCCCGAACTGCCGAACCCTGGCGCAAAAATTCTGGATTAGAAACAAAATTAAATTCGCCGCCATAATATTTTTTAATAATTTCTTTGGCCCGTTTAGCAGTACCTACGGGCACCGTACTTTTATTGACAATCACTGCGTAGTGGTCCAAATTGCGGCCGATGTCTGCTAACGCCTGCTCAACATAAGAAAGATCCGCCTCCCCGTTTTCTTTGGCTGGCGTGCCAACGGCAATAAAAATAACCTCGGCTTCTTTGATCGCCGGTGAAATATTTGTCTCAAAAGAAATTTTTTTGGCGCCGATATTTTTTTCCAAAAGTTCTGGCAACCCGGGCTCATGGATCGGAGAAATCCCCTGTTTCAGTTTTTTTATCTTTCTTTCATCAATATCAACGCAAGTCACCTTATGACCCTTGTCTGCCAAACAAACGCCGGTCACCAAACCAACATACCCTGTGCCAATAATTAAAATTTTCATATATTTTAATTTATATATTTTAATTTATGCCTAATTTTAGTTTGAATTCTATCTCGCTATTAGTTTCAAGTTTCTCGTGCATCCATTGTATTTCATGCGCTAAAAATACTTTATTTACGTCTATATATAAATTAAGGTCTAATAAATTATAATAATTTTTTATATTTTCTTTAATATTCAAAAATAATTCTTCATTAAGCGGTTCTAAAATACGAGCTAGAGTTATGTGAACTATATCTTTTTTATATTTTCTTTCTGGCATATAACTAATTGAATTTAATTTGTCGCTAATTTCTTGTTGCAATTTTAAATATTGTCCGCTATCTATAAATAGCGCTGTTAGTGAGCCGCCACGACCCATATTTAAGCCGTATAGTTTTAATTTAAAACTGAAGGTATTGTTAATAATGGGTTTAATTTGTTCGGTAATTTTTTTGATTTGATCAATTGAAAGCCTAGTATCTAATAATTTTTTGTCTTCCATATCACAGGGGCGAAGATCTTGGAATAAGACCATGGAAATATGATAAGTTTCTCTTGGTGTCCAATATATTTTTATATTATTATTTACTAATTCTTTTAAAATGTCTTTAGCTAAATTATATAAATAATCTTTAAAATTTTTATCGTCCAATTTAATAAATAATGGCCAGACATCGCAAACTCCAGGCGTTACATTGTTATTAGCGATTTTTAAATTACCATCGTTATCTCTTTGAAAATTATTTAGCATTGCATCTAATGTATTTATATCAATAAATTCAGATACTTTTAGATTCTGAAATTCTATATTAACTTTAGAATATCTTTCTAATAACACCGTCGAATAAATTTTTTGCATATTTTTCTTTAAACCATTTGATAGTTAATTTTAATCCCTCATCTAACCTGACTTTCGGCTGCCAATCAAGAGTTCTTTTGATTTTAGCGTAAGACAAACAACTTCTTTGTTGCTCGCCGGGCTTGACTGACCCATGGACAACTTTGACTTTTTTACCGATAGTTTTAACTATCTTAGAAAAAATTTCATTAACTGAGGTTTCAATACTTGTTCCTACATTAAATTCACCCTCAATTTTTCTTTCCATGGCTAGAAGATTAGCATGAACAACATCTCCCACATAAACATAATCGCGGGTTTGTTTGCCATCGCCGTTAATAACGGGCTGAAGTCCATTTAAAATTTTGTCAGCAAAAATTGCCACCACCCCGGCTTCGCCTTTGGAATTTTGCCGCGGGCCATAAACATTGGCATAACGCAAGCTGATGTAAGGAATATTATAAACGAACTTAAAATAATATAAATAATGTTCAACTGTCACTTTGGCAATGCCATAAGGCGAGCAGGGTCTGGCCGGATGGGTCTCTGGCGTGGGAATTATTTTGGTCTCGCCATACATCGCCCCGCCAGATGAAGCAAAAATAATTTTTTTAACTTTGTATTTACGAGATAATTCCAAAAGATTTAATGAACCTAAAATATTAATCCGAGCATCAAATATAGGATTGTCTACTGAAAGCCGTACATCAATTTGAGCTGCATGATGACTGACGAAATCGGGTTTTTCTTTTTTGAAAATATCCTCCAGTTTTTTACTTTGAACATCCATTTTATAAAATTTGGCTTTGGGGTTGAGATTTTTTTTGCGCCCGGTTGAAAGATTGTCAACCACTGCCACTTTATAACCGTTTTTAATAAAGGCGTCAACTAAATGCGAGCCGATGAAACCAGCCCCGCCGGTGATGAGAATCTTGCTCATATTTTTTTCTATGTCGTTCCCGCCCCGTAATAAATACGGGGTAAACTCCAGCGGGAATCCAAGTGTCATTCTTGATTTATTTTAAAATCTAGATTCCGCATCTCAGCCCGAGGCTGATCTCCGCCAAAGGCGGATGGGTTAGCCTGAGGCTAATCAGCCTCTGGCTGACCTCTGGCGCACGCCTTCGGCTGGAAAGTGCGGAATGACAAAAGGTATTTTTTTATTTTTTTATATATTTCAAATAACTCTCCACAAATCCTTCAATCTTGCCATCCAACACTGCTTGAGCGTCAGTTTCTTCATAGTCGGTACGATGATCCTTAACTAACTGATAGGGCTGAAGGACATAAGAGCGGATTTGGTTGCCCCATTGGGCAGCTAAAACTTCGCCGCGCAGTTTTTCTTTTTCACGATGTTGCTGGGCTAATTTGAGATGATAAAGTTTTGAGCGCAAAATTTTAAGCGCTGTTTCTTTGTTTTGCAATTGGCTTCTTTCATTCTGACAAACCACGGTAATTTTAGTTGGCAGATGCGTAACCCGAACAGCTGACTCGGTTTTATTAACGCTTTGGCCACCATGACCTGAAGCGCGAAAAGTATCAATTTTTAAATCTTCTTCTTTAATCTCAATGGACGAAGATTCGGTTTCTGGAAATTCCGGCAAGACCTCAACTAAGGCAAAAGAAGTATGGCGCATCTTTTCGGCATCAAAAGGCGAAATGCGGACTAAACGATGAACCCCAGCTTCGGCTTTAAGCCAACCGTAAACGTAGTTACCGAAGATATGTAAGGTGGCGCTCTTAATACCCGCCTCCTGAGCCGGGGTTTCATTAATCAAATTTGCACGCCAATTTTTTTTCTCACAAAATCTTAAATACATCCTAAGCAGCATCTGGGCCCAATCCTGCGCTTCTACTCCGCCGGTGCCGGCATGAATTGCTAAAATAGCGTTATTTTTGTCGTAAGATCCGGAAAATAAAATAAAAAATTCCAGTTTTTCAAACCGCTTTTTAAGCTCTTGGGTTTTAAAATTTATTTCTTTTTCCAGTTTCTCATCGCTCTCAATTTGGGCCACTTTAGCCAATTCTAATAAATCTAATGATTCTTTTTCAATTTTGTCCCAAGTTTCGATTTCTTCTTTGAGTTCTTTGAATCGCTGCGCTTTTTGGACGGCAAGTTCGCGAGCTAACCAAAAAGATTGCTCTGCCATTTCTTTTTCAATTGAAACTACCTCTTTTTCTTTGGCAGCTAAGTCAAAGTAACCTCCGTGCCTCAACAGTCCGCTCTTGAAGTTTTTCTAATTGTTGAATTATCTCTTGCATAGTATTATTAATATTGATTCAATTTGGTTAACAATATTATTAATTTATTTGCATCTATATTTTAAATTATTTTCAAAAATTTGACAAAGCGAACGCTTCGGGGCAGTCCCACGACCCAACTTTACTTACCCTGCACAAAATTTATTTTGCGGCTGCGAGAGGGTTTAAACCTCTGACCTAAGGTTTGCTTGCCCGCCCATCTTTTTAAAATTGTGCCGATGAGAGGAATCGAACCTCTATCTGAGCTTTATGAGGGCCCTGCTTTGCCATTAAGCTACATCGGCAATTATTTTTGATTTTTTAAGGCATCAATAAGCCCTAAAATACGATATTTTAAGTTCGTGCTTTTTCTTATTCTTAATGCTAAAATTCCATAGTAAGAATTATAATTTTCGTAAATTTTTTTCTGAGTCATTTTTAAAAAAGTGGGGTTACCAAATTGTTCAACGGGTAAGCCCAGTAAAGATACCCAGAATTTAATAACTTTTTTAATACGTGGTTTATGCATTTCATTTATAAAAATACGCGGCATAAATTCTTCTTTTTTTACACCAACTATCTTTTGAAACCAGCGAAACATAAATTTAATCATAATTGGATCTGAATTCGAAAAAGTAAGTTTATCACTTTTACTTCCTTCACCCCAATATAAAGCAACACCCGCGATCAGAAAGTCTCTTAAAGAAAGTCCCCTAATTTCTTTTTTGGCAGATCTTTTATAAAAGTCTATCAACCTTTGTTTCTTTTTTCGATTCATTTCTGCCCCTATCAATCTACCTTTGTGACCAGCTTTGATTGCGTTTTTTAATAAATGTTCTTTTTGTTTTTGAGTAAGTTTTAAATCTCCACACCAAATACTGACCGTACTTTTTGCTACACTTAGTTGTGTAGCTATAGAGCGGATACTCCGTCCTTTTCGTCTTAATTTATAAGTCTCAAGTCTTTTTTCGAACTTAGACATAGTATTATATATTATACTATATCTGTTGGTGATTGTGAATGTGCACTTGTGGAAAACTTATATTTCCTAGCGAGCCCATGCGAAAATTTATTTTCGTAATGGGCGAGTGACGGAAATTCAAACACCGCAACAACGCTTATATTTCGATGTTTTACTTTACCAACTGAGCTACCCTGGCATTAAAGGCGGACAAGCAAAAATTTTTCATTCCTTTTCTCTGGCTTGTAAAATTGCCTCAAGCCATTCGTCAAGAGTTTTTCGAGATTTTCTCATTGCCTCATCTATTAAAGAAGCGTATTGTTTTAAAATAATTTTTTCGGCTTCTTTTTGATCTGGTGTAGTTGCCAATACATTTTTTATTTCTTGCCAGATGCGATTTTCTTCGTCTATCGCAGCTCGCAGTTCTTTATATTTTTGATTTTCAAGTGTTTCTGGGAATTGCCCTTTTTCTTTTTTAAATTGTTCGTTCATAATTTTTGTAAATTAATTGTTATAATTAATATAATTACTCAGGTGCCGAAGGAGGGGGTTGAACCCTCATGAGCTTACGCTCACACGATTTTGAATCGTGCGCGTCTGCCAGTTCCGCCACTTCGGCAATTTATCATTATCTTAATTAAAATTAGCTAAATTGTCAAAAGATAAAAGACAGAGTATAATATAAACAAAATTGAGATTTGAGATTTGAGATTTGAGATTTTTAAATTATGTCACACATTATTTCAGTTGTTAATCAAAAAGGTGGCGTTGGTAAAACCACGACCGCTGTTAATTTATCAACTTACCTATCCTATTTGGGTAAATCTGTTTTATTAGTTGATGTTGATCCCCAAGCTAATGCCACCAGTGGCTTAGGTATTAACCATCGGACACTTGATAAAAGTATCTACCAAGTTCTTTTGGGACGTTTGCCTCTTCGAGAAGTAATGATTGGTGGAGATCTAAAAAACCATAAATTAGTGCCAGCTAGTCCAGCTTTAGCTGGGGCTAATATTGATTTAGTTGGTGACCCTGAGCGGGAATTTAAGTTGTATAATCTACTTCAGCCAGTTAAAGATGATTTTGATTTTGTAATTGTTGACTGTCCGCCATCTTTGGATTTATTAACAATTAATGGGATTGTCGCTGCTGACAAGATTTTAATTCCAGTCCAAGCTGAATATTATGCTTTGGAAGGTTTAGGACAACTTTTAGAAACAATTAATTTGGTCAAAGAAAATTTAAGACCCAATTTAGAAATTTTAGGGGCGGTGATGACAATGTATGACAAAAGAAATTTACTTTCGCAACAAGTAATGGATGAGTTGTATCGTTATTTTCCAGCTAAAATTTTTCGGGTGGTGATTCCACGCAATGTTCGTTTGACTGAAGCACCGAGTCATGGTAAGTCGATTTTACATTATGATAAAAATTCCAAAGGAGCTAAGTCCTATGAACGGTTAGCGCGAGAAATTTTAGAGCATTTATCTTCCGCTTAATTTAATTAAATAATTTTTTTAAACTTATGAAAAGTTTTGGTTTAGGCAAAGGTCTTGGCTCACTGATTCCTAAAAAAGAGCCAACTCAAACTCAAGGCACGGTTGATAAATTGAAAACTTCTGAAGCAAGAAGCGCGGGGACTCAAGTTTTAGAGATACCACTCAATATTATTGAGGCCAACCCTTGGCAACCACGACAACAGCTCAAGGATAGTGATGAGGATTTAGGAGAATTAGTGACCTCAATTAAAACCCATGGGATTTTACAACCCTTAATAGTCACGGCCACCAGCGGGGGCAATTATGAATTAATTGCTGGCGAAAGACGATTACGAGCGGCTAAAATAGCTGGACTTAAAACTGTCCCCATAATTATTAGAGATGCTAAAGATCAAGAAAAAATTGAATTATCTCTAATAGAAAATCTGCAAAGAAAAGATTTAAACCCCCTTGAACAAGCCATGGCTTTTCGCCGACTAGCCGATGAATTTGATTTAACTCACGAGGAAATTGCTCAAAAGGTTGGTAAAAGCCGGCCAGCAGTTAGTAATATTATTAGACTTCTTGGTTTACCCGACCAGATGAAACAAGCTCTAATGGATGGCCGGCTTGATATTGCTCATGCTAAATTATTAGTCAGTTTAGAACCAGCCGAACGGGAACGATTATTTAAAAAAATTCTTAAAGAAAGAATTACAACTGTTGAGACCGAGCGAGAGGTGCATAAAATTTGGCAAGCAAAAGATATTACGAGAATTCGTAAAAATCTTTTTTTAGAGGCCAAAGAAGAACATCTGCGAGAGTTTTTAGGCGCTAAAGTAGAAATTAAAAAAAGAGGCCAACGCGGCCAGATTAAGATTGATTTTTATTCCGATGAAGAGTTGACAGAATTGGTGAATAAAATAATTTCCTAATTACCTTCTAATTTTTCTAAGCAGTGTTGTTAAAAGTCCTTGACTTTTAGCAGCTTGTTTGATTTTTGAGCGAGCCATACTGGTTTTAACAAATTTTAACCAGTCTAAATTAGGACCGGGACGATTTTTTTCGGTGACAATCTGAATAATGTCACCGCTTTTTAATTTGGTCTCTAAAGGCGCCATTTTATCATTGACCAGAGCACCGACGCATTTATTGCCAATCTCAGTATGAACATGATAAGCAAAGTCAACCGGGGTGGCGTCTTTGGGCAAATCAATGACATCGCCTTTAGGCGTAAAAACAAAAATCCGGTCATCTAAAATATCAAATTGAAAATTTTTAATATAATCATCAGCATTTTTATATTGTTTTTGTAATTCCAAAAGGTCATCAATCCATTCGCTTTTAGTTTTAAATTTAGCAGGA
>JAGUWE010000100.1 GCA_020062525.1 Patescibacteria group bacterium
GCTAATCGTCATTAAATTCTGAAGTCCTAAAAGATTGACAAAATTACCAGCACCAGTCACGGCAAAACCAGCTATAAAAGTCAGCATTATGACTTGGGCAAAATCAATGAAAAGTCCGCAAATGGTTTTGCTAAAATTAATCAGAATCGCCATCAAAAGAAATTTGGGCAGGAGTCGCTTGTAATGATAGGTCTCAATTTTTAAAACCGTGCCAAAAGCAATTACCAATAAGACAATGACAAAAAACATATTGCAAAGGTCGCGGACAATCACCCAACCCATACTAACTGGTGGAGAATCAATAAAACTATTATACCCTGCTACTTTAATTAAAATACTAATAACTACGGTAAAAATTGATCCCACCAGATAGACAAGCGCCTGAAAAATCATTCCTAAAATTGTATAAATAATGTCCATGGCCGCGTAACTTACTTTGGGCGCGGCCAAGCCCAAAAAAACCAAAACCAAAACCGCGCCGACTAAAAACAAACGGCTGGAAACTTGGCGAGTTGATTTTTCGCCCTTTTGAAACATAATTGATAAATGAAATTATTCTTATTAAACTTTAAGTGCTCTTTTCTTTAATGGTGGTAAGTAGATCTTCAAAGTGCCGAAGAGCATTGGGTAATTGATTATAAATTTTTTCTGCCATCTCTTCTTGATAAGTATGAACTGTTTCATTGCGCCTATCCACCAGTTTTAGCCATTCATCGTCGTACTCAATGACTCCCTGACGATAAGCTTCGCGAAAACATTCTTTAGGAGAAGTGGAGACAAGGCCCTTTTTCTCTTCAAGAAAGGACTTTAACATCTTCCAAGAAAGATCCAGAGTAAATTCAAAACGTTGAATCGCTGAATCGCGCACTACATCAGTTTTAGGCAATTGCAACACTTCTCTAAATCGCCTTAAAGCCTTTTCAAATTGTTTTAATAGTGCTTCAAATTTTGTCATAGATTAAGTAGTAATCGGTTCAATAAATTGAAGGGCTACTTCTCGGAAATCATCCGAAATTTTTTTAAAATCAACGATTTCAATTTTATAAAGGGTGGGCAAATTATCTATCTCTTCTTTAATCTTAAACATTATTTCAGAAGGAATTTCCGCCGCTCCCTCAATGCCAATATCAATGTCAGAACGTTCATTTCCCCGGCCTTGCACCCGCGAACCGAAAAAAAAGACACGATGACTTTTAAGATCAAGATAGCGACTAATAATTGCCAAAATCTCCTTTTTTAATTTTTTAACCGAATAATGAGTCAGCTGCATATTTTGAATTGAAGGTATTATCATCTAGACGTAATCTTTAGACGTTTGACGATACGGGCCTCGTAACCCTTAAACGTTAAAACCCTATTAAATTAATAGCACCCCGACTCCTCACTTTCCGTCACCACCACATAGCCGTTGTAAGGAGCCCAATTACTACAATCATTTGGCAAGGCGCCGCCATTACACCAGCCCCAATTGTCTTTGATTTGAATCTTGGGCTGAACCGCACAACAGGCAGAATCGGTCGGACAGGTAGTGGTAAAAACACTGCCGCCGTTAACATCGTTGCAACTAATTAAAGGATCACCATTGCTAAATCTGGTTCTCAAATCAGCATAGCTATAAAGATGATAAAGCGAATGTGGATCGTTTATATTGGGCTTAGCTTGTATCACGCCACTGACCACATTTTCACTGCCATCACGCCAATTAATTGAATAAGCTGTCAAAGGTTGCTGCTCAGCGTCAAGAACTGAATTAAAAGTCAAATTAACAAAGCCAGCGTTTCTTAAACAAATAGTGCCGGCAGTATTATTATTTATTTTTATATTTTCTACCTGCGGCAAAATAGCACAATAATCAGCATTATAAGCCGGCCTTGGCGTACTGGTGCAAATTGAAGTTGGTAGTGTCCAGCCACCACCGGCCGGCTCATATCTAAAGTTTGTATCTCCATCTGTATCTCTCCATTCCCAAATACCATAACTTTGAGCAAATAAACGTTTAACTTCTTCTTGCCCACCACCTGGAATAGTTGTTTTAGGATAATAATTGTAAGGATAAGGGTATGTCTCATTAGTAATAAAAAGGCAATCACCAGCCACGCTGCAATTATAAACAAAAACACCATTATCCACTAATTCATAATAGGGTTGAATACCCAAACCAGTACCTGTTCTTAAATCATCTTCCACACTGTCCCACGCCATGGGATTGTCCAAGGGTTCAATAACTGGCAGAGAACCAAAAGGAGAAGAAGGAGAACTATAACTAAGACCCAAAAATGGTGTCTGGTAAGTGCTGTCTTTATAAAGCCGTCCGCTCCAGGCCTTGTTTTGGCCAGCCGGCGTAACAACTTGGGCGATTTGGCTGGCATAAATTTTTGTTCTTAACTGCTCTTGACGCAAGGTGCAAGATGAACCAATCACACCAACTGCTTGGCATAAATAAGGCGCCCCGGCTTTAAACAAATCTGAACCCTGAGAGCCATCAATAGTTGGAGCGGTTGTTACATTATCACATACCAAAACCCAATCTGGATCCGCCCCTATCATTACACATCCTTCTGGATCAGTACACACCCAGACGCAGTTTTCTTGAAATGAAATTTCCAACGAGGCCAAACTCCCATCGTACGCATACCAACCATCAGCCGAACTAACTGGATTACGGACACTCCTAGGTTCAGGGGTACCGGTTTGTTGGTCGCAACCCCCGTTAAGGTATTGTGGATAACTAGTAAAATTATTATTATTACCATCTAATTGTACTGGATCACCTGTTGGTACACAAATACAATAAGCTAAATCTGCACCACTCTGCTTATCGCAGCCGGTTTGAACAAGTGTATAGCCACTGCTACAATTTCTACCCAGCTGTGGTCCAATGTTGGCACACGCATCAATAGATCCCTCTCCTAAATAATAGGCGTGCCGATATTCATACCTTTCTAAGCCGCCCTCTAAAGCATAATACAAAGGCACGCGGTCTTCATAACCACTGGTGCCGGCTTCTTTGCTGCCGCTTTCCTGGGACTCTTCACCCCTAATCACATCCACCGGCCACCAAAGCAAACATTGGTCTGGATTGGCTGGCTGACGGTCGCGTTCTAAACAATAACCCCACCAGCCAAATTTTTTCACCCCGGCTTCATTATAATCACAACTTAAAGCTCCTTCATCCGGATAACCACGACAAGAAGAAGGCAAGTAACTGGTAGCGGCCCCTTCTGGATCTTGATAATTTAAATCAGGTCCAAGACGCAAATCATCAATATAAAAACGACCAACTGAACCGGCCTTAGTATCCAATCTAATCTTTATTTTTTGATTTAAGTCGGCATTAAATTTGACCCTTAAAAATTCCCAACCTGAACTGGCATCTTTGGTCAATTTAGCTAAAATAGTGGGCGGACTAATATCATTTTCAACTGAGACCTGGGCTTGGCCGCCAATTAAATTAGAGGTATTCAACCAAACCGAAAGAATGTTATCAGTATTAGGAACAATGTCAAAATATTGAGTAACCGCATTGCAATCACCACCCACGCGCAACACCTTGGCACCTTCAGGCAGGCGCTGACCCAAGCCCTCCTTTTGGCTGGCAACTGGGTTATCAATCGCTTTGAGTTCCTTACATTCGCCTTTGGTGCCTTCATAACTCCAACCATAAGGCGTGCCGTCAGATAAACTTTGTTCAAAATTGCCATTGACCAGAAATGATTGACCGCCTAATTGCGGCATATTGCTCAATAAGCGATAACCCTCAAGTTGGCGGCCACCGCCCCAGTTATAACCAACCTTGACATAGCCGGCTAAATCCTGAAGTCGCTCAACTGAACCGAGATTATAAGTTAAATTTTGGTTGGCGCCGGGTAATTGAAAATTAGGAAAACTATTGCACTCGCCGCGCTCATTGACGCCATCGCACAGCCCGACATCCAAACAACTTCTTTCAATTTCGCCTTTGGTCGTTCTTGATTCCAACGAACTGCGGCAATAAAACCACTTGTCGCAGACGCGATCGGGCAGGACTTTGAGCAGAGTATTGGTATCACAAAGATTGGGTGGGCCGGTCCCGCAGTTAATATTAGGCGACTGACCATTAGTGCTCAAATCCGCATCATAAATTAAAGCTGGATAACCAGCGGAGCTCACTATGTCGCGCCTATTAAACAAAACACAGCCCTGGGAAAAATCAACCAAGCCATTGCAACTGGTTTGGTCAACCGTGTCTGAAAGATAATAATAAAGACCGGTTTGGCTTAGTTTAACTTCTTTGAGAAAGGTCTGAAAATTAGCCGTCAGCACAACAAGACAACTGACTGCTTGACCGCTGTAAAAACGAGCGCTGTAACTGCCTTCAAACTGGCCCCCAACCGCCGCTGGCGTTAAGGTTGAAGGATTGCCTACACTCAATGAATTGTCTGGCGAAGTTAAAATTACTGAACAGTTAAGGGTAATTCCTAAATCGCTGACATTTTGCAAGCCCTTGGTCTTGGCACTAATAGTATAAAGAGTATTTTTTTCTAAAGTTACTGCTTGTTGGTCAAGATTCCAACCATCAGGGATGCCATCGCTATTAATATCCTGCGAGAAATTGCCATTGAATAAAATATTTTTGGCAAAACTGCTGACCGGATCAATAAATTCAGCGCAACTGCTTTGGTCAGACGGACATTCAGCTGCCCAGCGAGAACATTGAGCATAAGGGAAAGTAATTGGATCCTGAACTGGGTCAAAATAACAATCGGCCACTTGAGTGCAGGTTTGCCCGTCCAAAGCTGAATTCAAACACTGCCCAGCTGGCATTGAACGGCCCAAATCAGAAACCGTGGTATTGCATTTTTCATTTGTATCTTTTTTATACCAAGCATAGTCCTTTTCTCCACTTTTTAACTGATATTGGCAAATTCTATTTTTGGGGTCTTTGAAATAATAATCGCCTTTGGCTGTCTGCCAGCGCTCACAACCCAGTTCGGCATATTGGCAAAGGATTTGACTATATTTGTCCGGATTATTTTTCAGATAAACCGATTCAAAAGCCGTGGCTTTTTCATTAGCGTCCAAAGTTGGCAAGCCAAAATGCTGGCAGCCCTTGTCCGCCGCTTGGCAGGACTTTTTAGTGTCATTAACCAAATAAATCACTTCGTCAGCCGGCACCACTACTTGGCCGGCATCGCCGCCCTGATAGGTTTGCTCAAAAGCCGAACTGGAATTTTTGGTCTCAATCAAGGCCTCGCAGCCCGCTTTGTCTTCGCCGCAAAGATTAGTAAAGGATTTAAGATTGACTAATTGATTATTAGTGCTGCGGTAGGCCTTACAGCCCAGCATAAATTGCGGAAAACTGCCGCCGAATTGATCTTGGTCGCAAACCGTTGGGATATTCCACGGTGTGGTCTTGACCACAAAAATATTATCGCGGACTTCAGTTAAAATAATATTGTCAATAAATGAATTGGCGCCAAAGCCGCTGAAAGTTAAAGAATCAGCCGCCGGCACATCCCAAGTCACATAAACCGGGCCTAAATTATAAAGCCGCCAATCTTGCGTTAAAGTAGTTGGCGCAAAGCATTGACCTTGAGCGCAATCAGCACTGCCAAATTTCGCCGTGATATTACCTGTGCCTTTGGCCCAGAAAGAAAGAAGGTAAGTTCGGTTTTTATTAAGAAGTTGTTTATAAACACATTCGCTTTGGCCATTAGCAACTAAACAAACATCTAGGCCATCAACTTGACAAAGACAGCCATTAGCGTCATCGCAAGCTACCGCTAAAGTGCATTTGGCATTTAATGGATAGCTCATTGTCACGCCGCCACTCATCGCTAAAGAATGACCGCCCACGGTTAATGATTCACTGCTTAAAGTGCCATTTCCCCAGTTGTTCACGGCTGACTCAAAGGTCTCATTAACCACCGTCATTTTGTTATAAGAA
>JAGUWE010000110.1 GCA_020062525.1 Patescibacteria group bacterium
GCAATGATGTCTGCTTTTATTTTTTCAACTCTATTTTCCACCTCTTGAGAGCGGGAAAATTGAGTAAATAAATTAAAACCTAAAACAGAAATAATTAAAATTAAAATTAAAAAAAATAATTTAGAATAAAAAAATTTTTGCCAAAAATTTTTCTGCCGAGCCATATATTTTCAATGTAATTGCTAACCACCTTGGTAACAAATCGCTTCTTAATGAGCTAACTGATTAAAAATTCTTCTTTAACTTCTCTACGAATTACGAATTGCTACGAATATACGAATTCTAAAACAAAGTTCGCTTAACCCCTATTCGTAAATTCGTAAAAAATTCGTATTTCGTAGCCCTTTCAGTCAACTCAGCTCTAAGAGTAATTTTCTCAAGAATAAAAAAGTGTTACCAAATTGCTTGGATAGTACGTTTTAAATTATAACACAAAAAAATAATCTAAACAACTCGCAAGTTTCTATAAAAAAATTTGCGTATCTCCTCTATTATTATAATCAAAGAAGCAACGGTAAAAGCCACAAGCCAATCTGAAAATGTTAGAGCCGTGGTCTGTAAAATCTTCTGGAGTGTTGGCTGATAAACCGCTAACAATTGAAGTAAAATCACAATCAAAGTAGCTCCTATTAGCCATATATTGGTAAATGGATTCAATTGAAAGATGGATTTATTTTCTGAGCGGCAATTCCAAGCATTAAACCATTGAAAAATTGCCAAAGTCGTTAAAGACATTGTCAAGGCCTTGGTTAAATCAAAAACAAGGTATTTTTGAAAAATAAAAAAAGTTCCCACTGACATTGGCAAAACCATAACCAACATCCGTTGAACCATTAGTGAATCAACTAAATAACGGCTTGATTTTTGCCATTGGCTTCGCAATAGTCCCCTTTCTTTTGGCTCCATAGCTAAAGCCACATCTAAAAACCCATCAGTCACAAAATTAAGCCAGATAATTTGACCAGCTAAAAGTGGCAAAGGATAACCTAAAAAAAGAGCTATACTAATAGTTAAAACCTCGCCTAAACTAGTAGAAAAAAGATATAAAATTACTTTTTTAATTGTTTTATAAATACTGCGACCTTCTTCAATCGCTGAGATAATACTGCCAAAATTATCGTCCAAAAGAACAACATCAGCTGCTTCTTTAGCTACTTCAGTCCCAATTTTGCCCATCGCGACTCCTAAATCAGCCGCCACTAAGGAAGGAGCGTCATTGACGCCATCACCGGTCATAGCTACAATTTCGCCTCTCTGACGATAGACCTGAATAATTTTTAATTTATGTTCAGGCGTAACGCGGGCAAAAACTGTGGTTTTAGCTAATTTTTGCGAAAGTTTTTTTAAAGTCATCTCCTCAATCTCTTGACCAGTTAGAATTTCATCACCTGCTTGATAAATCCCGGCTTCTTTGGCAATAACTTTCGCAGTCAACCAATAATCACCAGTAATCATTACCACTTTAATCCCTGCTTCTTTTGACCGCCTAACAGCTTCTTTAACTTCTGGCCGTAAACTATCTTTGATACCATAAAAACCGCCAAAAGTCAGCTTGGGCATTGTTTCTATTTTTAAAAAATCAGCTGACTTATCATTATAAGCAAAAGCTAAAACCCGCAGTCCCTCTTGGGACATTTGTTGAAAAATTAATTCTAAGCCCTTTCTTTCTTTTTTTGAAAGTTTTACTAACTTTAAAATTGCTTCTGGCGCCCCAATCACGGTTAAAAATCTTTCGCTGTTCACTTGACGAACAATGGCATGAAATTTTGTTTTATAATCAAATGGGGACTCCCAAAGTATTGGCTGCTCTCTTTCTATAATTTCCCTTTGAAAACCTAACTTTTGACTAAAGACCAATAAAGCGGCTTCGGTTGGATCACCGCTTAGCCGATACTGATTTTCCTTTTCAGAAAAATAAACCCGGGCATTGGCACAAAAACCGGCTGTCTTGGCTGCTAAAATTAACTCGGGAAAATCCAAAGGCGAAATCAATTGTTTATCAATAACTTCCACTTTTTCGCTTCTCGCTTTTCGCTTTTCACTGTTAGCATCATTCGTATCAATTCGTAAATTGGCATTAGGTATTAAGTAGACCCTTCCTTTTGGATCATAACCAACACCGCCAACTTCAAAAAATTTTCCCCGCGTATAGACTTTTTGCACCACTAATTCATTCTTAGTAATGGTGCCTGTTTTATCCACCGCTATCACTTTGGCTTGACCCAAGGCCTCAACGGCTTGCAGCCGTTTAACTAAAGCGTTTCGTTTAGTCATTCGCCAAACACCAGTTGCTAAAATCAAAGTCATTACAATCGGCAGTCCTTCGGGGATAATTGAAACCGAAAGTGCTACGGCCGTAGTAAACATTGTTTTCAAAGGTTTACCAAAAAGCAAGCCAACCAAAAATAAAAAACTGCTAATACTTAAAACAGCAATCATAATTAAACGGGAAAGCTGACGAATATTGGCCTTAAGAGGAACTTCTTTCTCTAAAACAGCTATTTCTTGACTAATTTTACCAATCTCAGTTTTAACGCCAGTTGCTACTGCAATTGCCTCGCCACTGCCAGAGACAATATAAGTTCCCTTGAAGACCATATTTTTCTGATCAACCACTGGTAAATTCTGTTCAAAAATTCTCTCGGCGATTTTGTAAACTGGCACGGATTCGCCGGTTAAAGCCGACTGATCAATTTTTAAATTATGTGAAAGAATTACCCGAGCATCAGTTGGTACTTTTTCACCTTCTTGAAGAATAATAATATCACCCACTACCACCTCTTCATCAGAAATAATAACCTCTTTGCCTCCACGCAAAACCGTGGCGTTGGTTTCCACAAATTTTTTTAAAGCCAACAAAGTATTTTTGGCCTTACCCTCTTGAATAGTTCCGACAACGGCATTAAAAAGAAGTACGGCTAAGATAATTAAGCCATCGACCACCTCTCCTAAATAAAAAATAATCAAAGCAGCAACTAAAAGAAGATAAATCAAAGGACTTTGAAATTGGCGAAAAAAAATTGTGGGCAAGCCCTCAACTTTTGCTTCGGGTAATTTATTGAGTCCGTATTTTCGCAGCCGAC
>JAGUWE010000012.1 GCA_020062525.1 Patescibacteria group bacterium
GGCTGGGTGGGCAAAGTATTAGCAAATGGAATTCTGGTTCCCTTCAAAAACAGCCGGTTAGGAGTATTGCCAATAATATCAAAAACAAATCCCTGGTCATCGCGCATTTTATAGCCAGCCCATTGATTCCAGGTCCAGGACTTGTCTGTATCTTCAATAATAGTAGGTAAATTGATGGCTTGAGCGTCATCCACATTTTCCGCCATTCCCGAATCAGCCAAGGTCGGCGTGGATTTAACGGAAATCAGCAGAGTCGCCAAAGCAGATTCAGTCGGCGTGCCAGAAACCACAAACTGCTGCCAGGTATCAGCAGTGGCAGCCGCAGTCCAGGTCAGATTTGGTCCGGTCATTCCCAAACCAGACAAAGTCACGGTTGGCAGATTCTCTGTGCCGTAATTGGCGTTCAAGCGGATATAACCAGTAATTGCCAAGGGTTTAGCAGCCACGCCCACTACTTTGGCAATATATTCCAAAGCATCGGTTTTGGAAATGGATTCTAAACGCCAACCATAGCCGCCGCTGGTCCTGACCATTGTGTCATTTAAGCCAGGACCGGTTGTCTTCATCAAACCAAAGTTGGTGTAGTTGATAATATCTTTAGCAGAAACCAAGCGAATATCCACCCCGGGAATAGCGGTCTGAATATACTCATCGCCAACATTGCCGCTAGCTAAATAATGAAAAGGACTGTTAAGGGTCAGGTTCTCGCCAGTATAGCGGAAAAGCGAACCAGCTAAATAAGAAGTGGTATCTTCGGGCAAAACCGCGTGATCCACCTCGTTCCAGATTGAGCGACCAAAAATTGAATTGCTGTCAGTAATTTCCACATTGCTTGAGCCCGGCATCACACAAAAAGCCGAGCCGTAGTAAGCCTGAGTTTCGGAAGAAACCCCTCCGTTAAAAGTGTTAGCAGACATAGTAACAAATGAATTGCCGTTGAACGTTATTCCTCTTCTAAAGCGCCAGAATTCATTATTAGACAAAGTTACTTTAGCCGTGCCAGCTGCCAGCCAAACCGGATAATAGGAAGCATTAATAAATTTATTGCCGGAAAGAGTAAAAACCCGGCCGCCGTTCAGAAAAACAGTGTAGATCGATTGGCCCATAAAATAATTATTTTGGATAGTTATGTTGGCAGAAGAAACTTCGGTAACAGCGTAGTAGTTCGTATCGTTGTTGGCGAAATTATTGTTGTCTATGACCACACTGCCCAAAGTTTTGCTGGTAACATAATAAGGATATTGCCTGACCAAATTAAAAGCGCTTTTTCTGATGTATTGAGTTGGCGCGGTTGAAGAATAAGGATTGTAAGCAAAATAAAGCCCGTAATAAAGCTGGCTCATTTCCAGATGATTAATATCTATGTTTTTGGGATAATAGATTAAGGCGCCATAACCCTGATTAACAGGCGCGGTGTTATTACTCGGGGTCACATCTTCGTCTGACCAGATTCTGATTTGTTTTCTTAAATTCAAAATTGGCGAAGTAATTGGCTGAGTCGCGTTGCTGGAAGCGGCCCGATGATGATATTGAAAACCAGTCATCCAACCTACAAAATCTGCTGTGGGCACATATCCTTCGCTGTATTTGATTCTGGCTGCTGGAGTATAAGGCGAGCCAGTATTATCAGTCCAGATTCTGGTGCGATAAGGATAAGTAACAACCCGAATCCGGTCATTAGTTATTGTGTCTGCGCCATTGGTAAAGACCATTACTGGATGGCCAACAAAATAATCCGCCCATTGAAAACCTTTTTGAAGTTCCAAAGCCGAATCAAAATGCACCAAAAATATGTTAGTCCCAACATTATTGGCAGTTCCCAGCGTCTGGCCAGCAGTATAAGCCGAACTAGGCGGAGTAAAATTACCCCAGTTATCACCGGCTGAAGTATCCACTGCGTCATTAAAAATAGCAAACTCGTCAATCGCGCCATCAAAACCAGCGTTGTATTGCCAGGAATTACCCAAGCGAATTAAACCGGCATTGGCGGCTCTGGCGCCTACGGTTGAACCCTGATTAGTGGTGAAAGCTTCACCATCTAACCAAGCCCTTTGCATATTTAATTGTCCGGTGTCTGAATCTTCCCAAGCCAAACGGAAATGATACCATTGCCCGGCTGTCGCTGAAAACGCTTTTGATAATTTAGTATTAGCGCCCACGCCAAAAGCCGGACCAACTACTGCTTCAATCACGCCATTTGGCATAATCCGAACCAAAATCCTGTCCGTGTTTCCTTGGTTGGCGTAATCAAAAAGATACTGGATATAATCAGGCGAGCCGGAAAAATTGGGCTTAAACCAAAAATCAATCGTGCCTTTTTGCGCTGCCACGCCACTTGTTCCTTCAATATTGTATTGAGTGGCTGAGCCAGAAATTGTCCAATAGGGCTGGATTAAAATCGCTGAAGAATGGTTATTTAAGCCAGTAAAGTTGCCAGTGGCTCTTTGAATTGAGTTTTGGAAATAGGCCGCCCGCGAGCCGAATTTTGGCCCGGTTGGTGTGCCGGATTTAATTTTCAAAGAAATTTCTCCGGCCGGTGAAGTATAAGTTGAACCAGGCGTGGCAAAGCCAGCTGAACCGTATTGCGAGCCGGTAACTGTGTAGTTGCTGGCTGATGGATTATAAACAAAATCCCAGTTTTCATATTTGGTATTTGAATTAGAAGTGGTAATGCCAGTAGTTTCATCAAGCCCGATATTACTGCCCCGCATTTGCGGCGAAATATAAATTTCATCGCCTTGTTCCGGCGCGTTTAAGGGGCCAATAACCGCGTTAACTCCGGTTTCCCCGGACTGGACTCCGCCTTTATGTTTTATCGTAAAATTAATGTAGCTTGAGGTAAAAGGAATGGAATTATAAGCGCAGCCCTGGTTGCCGTGAATTGAGCCATAAACCCGCCAGCAACCAGTATCATTAAAATTGTCATTAAACCAGATTTCCGTTCCAGCCGTGTTTTTCACTGTCACATCATCAAAGCGGCAAAAAGCGGCGTCGCAAGCCAAACCGAATCTGCCGGCAGTATAGGTAGTATTGATTTCTGATTCTGTCCAGCCGACCGGTTCGTTGATATCGCCGTTGCAGTCCGCGTCTTCGGAGACCGGCGACCAGAATTTGGCCTGGAGCGTCGTACTGGTGGCTTCAGCCCGCAGACAATACCATTGAAAGGCATTAACTGTGATGAGGGTTGCCGTACCAATGGCGGTTTCACTACCAGCCGCAATAGTATACCA
>JAGUWE010000065.1 GCA_020062525.1 Patescibacteria group bacterium
GTTTTCAGTTTGTTCCTGCCCGCCGCCTGCGGCGGCGGGCTAAAAGTCAGCGTCGGGGTTTTCCTGAAAATAGGTTCGGATTTTAACTAAAACATACCGCCAATTTATACACGACGAGTTTTCCGCCTCGCCCCGCTTGCAGCGGGGCTCGGCGTCTGCCAGGATTTTGAACGGATTTTTGCTTTTTGCCAAAATTATGTATAATTAAAGTGAACTCAACACCATAATAAGTTGCGTAGCTTTATTACAACCTAATCGTTGTAATCCCGAAGGGGCAACTTCTGTCAATGCTACGCAAGTGGTATTGAGTTCACAGGGTTGCCCCTTTGGTTTCAAATATATGAACACACAAAATTTTCAAACCAAAAAGTTTTTTCTCTATGCGAGGAAATCAACGGATACCGAAGAAAGACAGGTACGGAGCATTGACGACCAAATAGCGGAACTGAAAGAACTTACGAAAAAGGAAAATTTGGAAATCGCAAAAATTTTCATTGAGAAACAAACGGCCAAGGAGCCGGGCCGGCCAATCTTCAATGAAATGCTGTCTCGCATAGAGAAAAACGAAGCAGAAGGAATTTTAGCGTGGCACCCTGATAGGTTAGCGAGAAACAGCGTTGACGGCGGGAAAATAATCTGGCTTTTGGATATTGAAAAATTAAAAGAGCTAAAATTCCCGACTTTTTGGTTTGAAAATACGCCGCAGGGAAAATTTATGCTACAAATCGCTTTCGGCCAGTCAAAATACTATGTGGATAATTTAAGCGAAAATATCAAAAGAGGAATAAGACAAAAACTGAAAAATGGTTTATGGCCGCAAATGGCGCCGCTTGGTTATCTCAATGACAAAAACACAAAAAGCATTATTGTTGATAAAAGTAAAGTAAAACTTATCAAAAAATCTTTTGAATTATATTCAACCGGAAATTATTCCCTGCGGCGTTTATGCGAAACCATCAATGACTTGGGATTGCTTGGCCGGAAACAGAAAAAATTGGGTATTGCCAATTATCAGTATTTTCTTAAAAACCCTTTTTACTGCGGACTTATCCGCTACAATAATGAACTCTACGAAGGGAAGCACGAACCAATTATCGCAAAGAAACTTTTTGATAAAGTTCAGGAAGTAATGGAAAGTAAAAGCAAGCCGAACAAAAAGAAGCCGAAATACTTTGTTTTTCGCGGATTTATCCGCTGTGCTGAATGCGGGTGTTTAATCACCGCTGAAACTCAAAAAGGACATAACTATTACCACTGCACGAAACGGAAAACAAAATGCTTTCAAAAATATGTCCGCGAGGAAGAATTAACAAAACAAATAAACCAGTCTATTCAAAAAGTTTCTTTGCCCAATAACTGGACGAAAAACATGATTGCTGAACTTGAAAAGGAAAAATCGCTGAAAATCCAGTCATCGGAATCTTTTACTCAAAATCTGAAAGAGAAAATATCTGTAATTAATGGGAAACTGGAAAGATTGATGAACGCCTATCTTGAAAACGCTGTTTCTCTGCCGGAATATCAGGAAAACAAAAACAATTTGGTCCAGCAAAAACAAATTTTGAAAGACAAAGTCGCCGCTTTTGAGCAAAAGAGGGGCAATTGGTTCGAACCGGCAATCCGATTCGTAAATGAGGCGAAATCCGCTGAAATTTTGACAAAAAGCCGGAATTTGGAAGAAAAGAAGGATTTTCTCAAAAAACTAGGTTCGAACTTCCAAATTCTAAATCAAAAACTTGTTTTTGATTTCAAAAATCCGTTCAAAATCCTGGCAGACGCCGAGCCCCGCTGCAAGCGGGGCGAGGCGGAAAACTCGTCATGTATAAATTGGCGGAAGGGGCGAGATTTGAACTCGCGATGCCTTGCGGCATACCTGCTCTCCAAGCAGGCGCACTAGGCCACTATGCGACCCTTCCTTAAAAAATTCCAAATTCCCACCCTACGGGTGGTCACCCGAAGAATGACAAGATACAAACTCCAAACAAATTTTGAATTTTACATTGTCATTTTGCCTGCCCGCCAATTGCCAACTAACCTTTGCTGATTTTTACGGTCATTGAAAATAGGGTTTACTAAATTTAGGAGAACTTTTGTCAATTGGCTTTGGCAGGCGGGACTTTTGCCTTTTGAATTTTGAATTTGTTGCTATATCTTTTTCGCTTTCTTTATTTCAATTACTCCCCCGGCTTTGAAAACGACCGTATCGCGACGGCTGATTTTTTGAGTCAGTAAATAATGGGCTAAACTGTCGTCAACTCTTTCCTGAATGACACGCCTAAGCGGCCGCGCGCCAAACTGCGGATCAAAACCAGCTTGAGCCAATTCGGCAACCGCTTCCTCTGTTACTTCTAAATTAATACCCTTGTCAGCCAAACGACCGGCCACTTTTTTAAGAAACAGCTTGGCAATTTCGCGTACCTCAATTATTGTTAAGGGTTTAAAAACTACAATACCGTCAAAACGATTGAGAAATTCAGGACGAAAATATTGTTTAATTTCCATTTCAATTAATCCTTGTTTAATTTTCTCAATTGTCCAGCCCTCTTTCATTTTTTCCCCAATAAAACCAGTACCGGCGTTAGAAGTAGCAATTAAAATAATATTGGTAAAATCAATGGTGCGGCCCGTATTGTCAGTCAAGCGCCCGTCGTCCATCACTTGCAAAAATAAATTCAAAATATCCGGATGAGCTTTTTCAACTTCGTCTAAAAGAACTAGAGAAAAAGGATTATTGCGCACTGCTTCGGTAAAATAGCCTGGTTCGCGACTGCCTCCGACTGGCGCACCAATTAAACGATAAACACTTGTTTGTTCCTGATACTCACTCATATCCAAGCGAATCATATTACTTTCAGAACCAAAATAAACTTCGGCCACGGTTATGGAAACCTCGGTTTTACCCACCCCGGTTGGTCCTAAGAAAAGCAAATTAACAATTGGTCGTTTAATATCTCGCAATTCGGCCCTGGCCCGTCGTAAAGCCGCAGCCACTATTTTAACTGCTTCGTCTTGATCAATAATGCGTTCGTGAATTCTGGCTTCTAAATTAAGAAGTTTGGCTGATTCTTCTTCAGTTACGCGAGTCAAGGGAATGTTAGTTTTTTGTGAGATTAACTCTGCTACATCCTCAGCACTTACTACACTATGAGCGCCTTTTTTCTTTTGCACATAAATTGCCACCTGCTCCAAAACCCTAATAGCTTTGTCGGGCAAAAACCTGTCATGAATGTAGCGAATAGTCATTTTAACTGTTTTTTCAATAGCGTCATAGGAAAAATAAACTTGGTTTTGGGCCTCAATACGAGCACTTTTGGCTTCTAATATCTGAATGGTTTGGTTGGGGTCTGGTTCTCCAATGTTAATCTTTTGAAAAACTTCACTCAGTCCGGAGGAGACCTCTAAATAACGTGCGTAATCACTTGGGGTGGTAGTAGCAAAACAGAAAAAATAATTTTTAGCCAAAGCCTGCAAAAGCACTCCTAATAAATCTAAACTTTCTTCTCCCCCTGGAGTAATGTCAGCCATTTCATGAAGATCGCTGACAAACAAAACCACATTGCCAGCGCGTTTGATTTCTTCAATAACAGCTTGTAATCGGCCTTGGGCTTCAGAAGGACTGGCGCCGCTAATAAGTTTAGCCACGCTTAAGCTAATTAATCTTTTGTCTTGAATCAAGGATGGCACATCTTCTGAGGTCATTAACTGGGCAATACCTTCGATAATAGTAGTTCTACCCACCCCGGGATTGCCAACTAAAATTACGCTTTGGCGGCTCGCTTCCACTGTCCGAAAGATTTCTTCAATTTCTTTCTCCCGGCCAACGCATAAATCCAAATAACCCGCTTTAGCTAAAATTGTCAAGTCCTGACTAAAATAATCCAAAAACGGCGTGGCCACGGCTGTCATAGCCCGATCCATGGTGCCTTTTGGTTTCCAAGAGGCGCGGTGACGAAAACGTAGCCAGCGTTGTCTAAGATTCTCTTGAATTTTTGACCAACAAGCAACGTTTTTAATTTTATCTTGATTAATATCTAAATCATCAAGAATAAGTTTGGTGTTTTCATCGCGCTGACTTAGGGCCAATAAAATTTCAATCAGATCAAGCTGATTACTGCTAGAATTATAAGCTAATTCATAAGCTAAAAAAATAATTTGTTTAAGTTCGCTGGAAAACTGCGGTTGGCTACTTTGACTTGGGGAAAGTGTAATAATTAAATTCCTGACTTTGGTGTCCAAATCCATTAAATTAATACCGAGCCGAACAAAAACCATTTTTATCTTATCAAAAGTTAAAAGTATGCCAAAAAGATGGATTGGCAAAACTTCTGGTGTTTTGATTCTCTGAGCCAGCTGCCAAGCGTTTTCAAGGGCAATTTGGGCTTCTTTAGCAAGGGTTTGGGAAACATCAATTTGATCTATCTTTTTAATTTGAGAAAAATCAGGCCAAATCTTTGGCTCAATAACTACTTGAGGCAAATTCTCCTGAAATTTCTTTTTTCTTACCTTGTTTTGGCCGGCAAATTCGCGCTCTTTACGGTAAAAAAGATACATATCAGAGAGAATACTTAACCAAAAAATCAGCATTAATTTTGGTTGATGAAACCAAAATTCCCAATTTAAAAACTCCCTGAATTCAACCTGCCACACTTGCCAGACCAAAACGGCTAAACCCAAAAGACCGAAGGCAAACAAACCAAATTCCAAAATATTTTTGACCAAAACCTCTATTTTCCTCTCCAGTATCGTCAAAAAATTGATTCTTTTGCCCCAATATAAAAACTGGCCTTCTAAAAAAGCAACTTCGCCCACGCCTTGGCAAACGTGACAAACTTTTCTTTTTTCTCCTTGACCGCTGCCAGCACAATTGGGGCAGATGATGGTTTGAAAATGAGAATTAGTTTTGGTTTCAGCCATATGAAAAATTTGTTAGCCGAACAAGGATTCAAAATAACATTTGATTTTTTAATAATAAAAATTAACCCACGATCACCAGTAAAATTTGCACTAAAACAAAAAAGGGCAGGATTAAATAAATTAAAAAAAATATTATCACAAAAACCGACCAGAGAAGCAGGGCAAAAAAGCGATAAATAATCTGAAAAATCCTCATAAAAAAACTAATCAAGCGTCCCTGCCAGTCATATTGGCCAAACATCGGCACCAAAAGGTTTTTAAGCCAAATGCGAAGCGCTAAACTTTTCTCAGTATCTTTGATTTGTTCAAGGCAAAAGATGATTACCTTGTGCAACCCTTCGCTATACCACCAAACCGGAAAATACAAAATATCGCCGATTAAATCTAAGAGGACAAATTTTAAAGCTTGGGATACTAGGCTTTGAAGCATATAATAAAAATTAAAAACTCAAAATAAACGTTAAGCTCTCTGCCTTTAATTATACTACTAAAATAGCAAATGAGCAAAAAGCTTGCGCCTTTAATTGACAAAATTATTCCTCCTTGTTAAGGTAGGATGAAAATTAGCTCATTGAAAACTCATTTAAAATAGGAGGTACAAA
>JAGUWE010000094.1 GCA_020062525.1 Patescibacteria group bacterium
CAAAATGAACCGAGAGAAAAAAAAGAAATTATAGCAGCGTCAAAACTAATATCCAACCCCGGCTTATGGTGGAATTATTTTTTTAAACAAGAGCGTTAGTTTGAACGTTTAAACATTCTCGTTTATGGTCATAAAAAATCAAACCGAATCTAATCTTAAAGCGACTGAGGAGAATTCTCAAGGGCAAGGAAGTTTTATTAATGAGAAAATAAAAATTGACCAATGGCGGGAGATTATCTTAAAAGCGATTGACAAGACCGAGAAAACAAAAGTTAATGGTAAAAAAAACAAAACCTCGCCAATTAAAGCGAAGTCCCAACCTCAAGCAGAAAAAAAATTAACAACCATCGTAACTATAGAAAAAAAAGAACCCCTAGCAAAAGAGATTAAAAAGACCATTTCTCAGAAAGTGAGTCCAAAATCGTTTAAAGAACCGCTTATTCGTCCACCTGAATTTACCCGCCTTAGCAAATTAACTGTCTTAAAAAAAATAGTCAGATTGACCTTAATTTTAGTTGGCTTTCTGTTTTTTTTAAGTTTAGTTGCGATTATTTTTTTTGGTATTGGCTTATATAAATATCAATGGAATGATTACTATACTAATCAAGTTATTAAAATAATTCCTTATCCCGTAGCTTTGGTTAATAATCAAATTCTTTCTTGGAGTGAATTTAGAGAAAATGTTTTGGCTCTTAGGCATTATTACAAAAAGCAAGAAGAGGCGAGCGGGGGAGTGAAAATAGTACCGCCAAGAGAGAAAATTCAAGAGGACATCTTACGAGTGATGATTACTAATGAGTTAATGAAACAAATGGCCGCTAAATATAAAATTAGCCCCAGTCAGATTGAAATTGAAAAAAGATGGCTGGAAATTAGCCAGCCGGCTGGCGGAGAAGCGAAAGTTCAAGAAATAATCAAAGACCTTTACGGCTGGAATATTAAGACCTACAAAAAAAGAATTTTAGTCCCTCGTTTGTTAGCTGATAAATTAGAAAATTATTTTTCGTCCATTAAAAATAAGAAATTAGATGAGGTTTTAAAAGAGTTTCAGGCCCAATCAGAAATCAGAAGATTTTTTTATTAATGAGCCGATGGCGGGACTCGAACCCGCAACTTGCTCGTTACGAATGAGCTACTCTACCAATTGAGTTACATCGGCAAAAGTATTTAGAGCGGTAGACCGGATTTGAACCGGCGGCCTCTTCCTTGGGAAGGAAGCATTCTACCACTGAACTACTACCGCCTTTTTCATCTATTCTATTGTAAAGCAAAATTTATTTTATGCCAAGAGTCAGAAAAATTACCATTATTTTATTATCTTTTTCACTTTTTATTTTTAATCCAACAACTATTTTTGCCCAAACGTCGGTTAGTTTGGATCTTCAAGTTTTAAAATTGGATAAGGCGACTGTAAAAAAGGGCTACACGGCAAAGTTTAACAAAAATTTTAGCTTAGCAATTTCACCTCAGGCTCTCGCTGGGGAATCAGAGGTGATTTTTAAAGATTTTTATAATCCGGAGGAAATTGCGGTTATCCCGGAAAATCTTAAGATTGTTAGCCATCTTTATGAATTTGATATTGTCAATGAAGCGGCTTATGACGGAAGCAAGCCATTGATAATAGAAATTCGTTATCCCGAAGACAGAGATAATTATAAGCGAATTTATTATTGGGATGGCGTAAAATCGCAGTGGTTATTGCTTCCAACCCAAACATTGATCCATTACGGTCAGATAAAAGCTAAAATTTATCTGTCCTATGCCCGCTTGGGTGTCTTTGAAGACAATTTGATTTTGCAAGAAGGCCCAGCCAGTTGGTACCGCTATCGCGATTGTGATTGCGCTGCTTCGCCTGACTATCCCAAAGGAGCA
The DNA here is from genome assembly GCA_020062525.1 of Patescibacteria group bacterium. GTDB lineage: Bacteria > Patescibacteriota > Patescibacteriia > JAACEG01 > JAGUWE01 > JAGUWE01. The sequence continues at coordinate 1,873 of JAGUWE010000094.1, forward strand.
AAACTAAAAATTACCAATCTTGAAAACAACAAAACAGTAGTGGTAACAGTTAATGATTATGGCCCTGACCGGACTGTTCATCCGGACCGGCTGCTGGATCTTGATTTGGTTGCTTTTAAAAAAATTGCTAGCAAAACTGCGGGGTTAATTAAAATTAAAATTGAACCGGTTAATGAAATGGCGGTGGCTGTAGCTAAGACGGAGGAACAGGCAACTTCTACATTGGTGAATTTAATTAGAAATGAGGCCAATGAAAAACCGGATTTCCAAGTTCATTCTCAAGCCGCAATCGTAGTTAAGGTAAAAAATAACGAGGTCTTATGGGCTAAAAACGAAGCCGAGATTTTACCAATTGCCAGTTTAACTAAATTAATGACAGCTGAGATTTTTCTGCAGCATAATCCTGGCTGGAACAAGGTGGTAAGTTATAAAAAATCAGATGACGATGTTTTAAATTATGCTAAGCGCTGGGAAATGGGTTATTTAAAAGTAAAGCCCGGCGAATCAATGACTGCCAAAGATTTATTTTATACCAGTTTAGTTGGCTCAGCCAATAATGCTGCTTATACTTTAGCCAGAGCAACCGGCCTTCTGCGAAGCGATTTTGTTAACGCGATGAACTATCAAGCTGGTCTCTGGGGAATGACTGAGACAAAATTTATCGAGCCAAGCGGTTTAGATCCTCATAATATTTCAAGCGCCCGCGATTTGGCTAAGATGGGGCTGTTAGTTTTTAAAAAAATTGATTTTCTCAAAAGTACGACTTTAAAACAATACAATTTTTCTACTCTTGAGACAAAAGAGTCCCATCTTATCAAAAATCGCAATCCACTTTTGACTACTGATTTATATCTTTTAGGCAGTAAGACCGGTTATTTGGACGAAGCGGGTTACTGCTTGATTTCCAAGGTAAGAGCAAACAAAAATTCGGACGAGGAATTAATCATTGTAGTTTTGGGCGCCGAAAAAAAACAAGATACAGTTAATGATACGTTAAATTTGGCTAAATGGGGACTAGAAAAAATCAAAAATCAAATATAAAAAATCAAAAATACAAAGCAAAAATTAAAAAATAATAAATCTTCACATTTATCATTTTGATTGTTCTTTTTTGTCACCCTGAACCCTGAAATGAATTCAGGGCAGGCTTGTTTCAGGGTCTCTGTGAGATTCTGAAATAAATTCAGAATTGACATATTAAGTTTTTTAAATTTTTTATTGTCATTTTGCATTTTACATTTTGATATTTGAATTTATTTCCTATGGTTCGTCTAATCAACGTCAGCAAAATTTATCCGCCAGACACCGTGGCCCTTAAGGATATTAATTTACATATTAAATCCAAAGAATTTATTTCAATTGTTGGTCAGTCCGGTATGGGTAAGACCACCTTAGTTAAGCTTTTGATTGCTGAGGAAAAAGCAACTGAAGGCCGGGTGGTGGTTGGCGGTTGGGACATTACTCATATTAAAAAAAAGGAAGTACCGATATTGCGGCGTCAAATCGGGGTGATTTTTCAGGATTTTAAATTATTGCCCAAAAAAACGGTTTTTGAAAACGTAGCTTTTGCCGGCGAGGTTTGCGGTGAAGAACACAAGCGGCTGAAAAATATTACCCGGCAAGTTTTAAAGATAGTCGGCTTGGAAGATAAAATTGATCGTTATCCGCGGCAGCTTTCTGGCGGTGAACAGCAAAGAGTGGTTATTGCCCGTTCTTTGGTTCACCGGCCAAAACTTTTAATTGCTGACGAACCAACAGGTAATCTTGACTCTTTAAATGCGCGTGAGATTATTGATTTATTGCTTCGTATTAATAATTTTGGCACAACTGTAATTTTAGTTACTCACAATCGTGAAATAGTAAATTCTTTGAGAAAACGAGTTATTACTTTAGAAAACGGCCAAATCATCAGTGACCAAAAAGTAGGTAAGTATATACTATAAAAAGTTCCAAATTACAAATCCCAAATCCCAAATAAATTCTAAATTTCAATTTTCAAAATTCAAAACACGAGTTTTGATTATTGGGGATTTGGTTATTGAATATTATTTGGAATTTAGTGCTTGGTGATTGGAATTTTAACTAAATATATGTTTCTTTTTTCTTTTTTTCAAATCATTAAATTTGCTCTGCAGAATTTTTGGCGAAATATTTGGCTTTCACTAGTAACCATCACTATGTTGATTTTAACTCTTTTTTCAGTTACCTCACTTTTTTTTATTAATATTTTGGCCAATAAAGCCATAGAAACGGTGCAAGCAAGAATTGATATGAGTATTTATTTTAAAGACGATGTCACTGAGGCAAAGGTTCAGGAAATTAAAGATTATTTAGAAAATCTTAGTGAGGTAAAGGAGGTAAAATGTCTGCTAAAAGAACAGGCGCTCGAAGAATTTAAAACCCGCCACGCTAATGATTCGCTGATACTCAAATCATTAGAAGAATTAAGCTCCAATCCATTAGG
>JAGUWE010000040.1 GCA_020062525.1 Patescibacteria group bacterium
AGGTGACACGACAGCCAAGATCGGCGAATATATTAAGGCGTTTTATGTTTTTGGCATTAGCTCTTTGGCGATTCTTTCAGTGGTGATGATTGCCTGGGGTGGGATTACTTGGCTGACTGCCGGCGGCAGCGCGGAAAAAGTCGGCACAGCCAAAACCCGCATCTTAGGTGCCCTGGGCGGCTTGGCCTTAGGCTTAGTTTCCTATGTCATTTTACAAACCGTTAATCCAGATTTGGTGAATTTTAGGATAACAAGCATAACGCCGGTAAAACAAGGAGGATGTTGTTCATATCAAGAGAGTGGTGTTTATAAAGCTGATTATTTATCACAAGAAAATTGTAGTAAAAAAAGTGGAAGTTATGATAAAAATAAAATTGTTAGTGTGAGTAAGGGTAGATGTGTATCTGGACAACCACAGGATCTCGGTGTTTGCGGAGGACTGTATTTATGTCCCGATTATCCCAGGCAGTATTGTATTAATAATCGCTGTTGGGATGGGTCTGAGATAGGTATGCCCTGCAGTGTACCTTGGGGACAATTTTGTAAGAATGGGTTAGTTTGTGTAGAAGGATTAGCAGAAAAAAAAGGTGTTTGTCGTGAAGGATATGATGGTGACCCATGCTGTTCAAATGAAGATTGTCCTATAAGTAAAAATAAAAAATGTTCTAGACGTGCTGTGGAAGACTGTTTTAACCCAACTTTTTTTAAATGTCAATAATTTTCAGTAGTTATAAGTATGCCGAACAAGACAGTTGCCAAACAAAAATCTAAACTCCTTCTTTCTCCCGGCCATCGGGCTTGCGCGGGCTGTCAAACAAAAAACCCGCTTATTTTAGCGAGATTGATAAAAATAATTTAATTTTCTAAATTTTATCTTTTTACAGTCTTGACACCAACTTTTCTTTCAAGAAACTCAACTCTTTTCTGCAGTTCCACTAATTCAAAACGATAAGGCCACATTGTCTAGGCGCAATTTAATTTCTTCTTGACCTCTTTCCAGAGTTTCTAGCCGATTTTCCATAGTTCCTAGCCGATTTTCTACTTTATCAAATCGTTTATCAACAGCGTCAAAACCCTCTTTAACCATTATTGCTAAATCATCAATTGTAGTTTCTCTTTTTTCCATAAGAATAGCTTTATTAAGTATAATTAAAGGATAAATGATAAAAATTAAGCTGTCAAGTTTTTGCTAAAATGAAAAATTATAATAAATTTATGCCCCAAGAGACAAAGCCTAAACTCCTTTTTTCTCCCGGCCATCGGGCTTTATCATTTTATTTTAACCCCTTGACAAGGATTCCAATATTATTTACACTGAAAATGTAAATAATTTTATATTAATAACATTATCAATGTAAATAAATTATGATAAACATTAATCAGTTAGAAAATGTTGTTGCCGATCAGCTCGAGGTATTTAAAAGAAAAGAAACGGGAGTGCTTCGCGAAATTGATTTTACTAAGCATCTAAAAACTAGACAAATAACTGTTATTTCTGGCATTAGAAGAAGCGGAAAATCAACTTTATTAGCTCAATTTGCCAAAAAATTGAAAGATTTTTATTATATTGGTTTTGATGATGAAAGATTGATTAATTTTAAAATTGAGGATTTTAACAATTTAATGTTGGTTTTTAGAAAGATGTACAAAGCAAAGACAATCTTTATTGACGAGGTGCAAGATATTAATAAATGGGAACTATTTGTCAGACGGCTGTATGAAGAGAGCTATAAAATATTTGTCACTGGTTCTAATGCCAAGCTTTTAAGTTCGGAATTAGCTACCAGATTGACCGGACGGTATTTCAAGATAGAATTGTACCCCTTTTCTTTTAGGGAATTTTTGAGATTTAAAAAAATCAATTACCACGCAAAAGATACAGAAACTAAAAGTTTGATCTTGAAAAATTTTGATCTTTATTTAAAAGAGGGCGGTTTTCCTGAATTGGTCAAATATCAAGATAATGAATTTGTCAAAAGAATTTATGAAGATGTGATTTACAAAGACTTACTTGTTCGTTTTAAAATTAAGGAAGAAAAAAATTTTAAGCAACTGGCCAATTATTTATTTACTAATTTTACTCAAAAGATAAGTTATCATTCTTTAAAGCATACCCTGGGTTTTAAAAGTATTACTTCGGTTAAAAATTATATTGAGTTTATGCAGGAAAGTTATTTACTATTTGAACTTTTTAAATATGATTATTCTCTAAAAAAACAATATGTTTCAGATAAAAAGGTCTATGTAATTGACAACGGCATGAGAAATGTTACAGCTTTTTCTTTTTCCGAGGATACTGGGAAAATGCTGGAAAACTTGGTTTTTCTTGAGCTAAAAAGAAGAGAGAAAGAAATTTATTATTACAAAAATAAAAAAGAAGTTGATTTTATTATTAAAGAAAAAAATAAAATTATTTATTTAATTCAAGCAACAGATTTCTTGGATAAAAAGAATGAACAAAGAGAAATTGAGGGGCTCAATGAGGCAATGAAGGAATTTAAGTTAAAAAATAGTTTAATAATCACTAAAAATCAGGAGGGGGAAAAGAGAATTAAGAGCAAGGTTATAGAAATTATTCCTGCCTGGAAGTGGTTATTAGGAGATGAAAAAAATTTGATTTAGTTTTTTATCTTATTATGCCTCAATATTTAAAACCTAAATTTTTTCTTTCTCCTGGCCATCGCGCTTGCGCTGGTTGTGGCCAACTTTTAGCTGCCAGAATTGTGGCGGATACTTTGGGACCCGAAACAATTATGGCAACAGCCACGGGTTGCTTGGAAGTAACTACCACACCTTATCCTGAGACCGCCTGGGGAATGCCTTGGATCCATTCATTGTTTGAAAACGCGGCAGCCGTGGCCTCGGGAATTTATGCCGCGCTTAAAACCAAGGGCTTAGAGAAGAAGGTTAAAGTCGTGGCCCAAGGCGGAGACGGCGGAACCTATGACATTGGCTTTGGCCTTATTTCTGGCATGTGGGAACGCGGCGAAGATATTTTGTATATTTGTTATGACAACGAGGCCTATATGAATACCGGGGTGCAAGCCAGTGGAGCTACCCCGACTTTTACCCACACGACCACTACGCCGGCCGGTAAAGTTTCTTTAGGAGAAAAACAAAATAAAAAAGATCTGCCGGCTATTGCTATGGCTCACGGTCTTTCTTATGTAGCTACAGCCACTGTCGGCTTTCCTTTGGACATTGCCGCCAAAGTTAAAAAAGCTTTTACTTTTGCCGGCCCGAAATATCTTCAGATTTTAGTGCCTTGCGTGCCGGGTTGGGGCTATGAAACTAATCTGACAATTAAACTTGGTCGCCTTGCGCAACAAACCGGGCTTTGGCCGGTCTTTGAGGCCGAGTCCGGTAAAATTACTAAAGTAATGAAAGTGCCAACAAATCCTCCCAAAGTTGAAGAATATCTGAGACCACAAAAAAGATACGCCCATCTTTTTGAAAATGAGCCGGGTCGTCAAGCAATGGCGGAAATTCAAAAATTAGCTGATTGGAAAATAGAAAAATTTGGCTTAAGCCATAAAACTTGACAACAAAATTTAAATTATTAAAATAGTAAGTGCTATCCAATTGTGTCAATTTTTTAATTTTGAATTGTCATTTTGATTTTTGCATTTTGATTTTTGATTTTATTTATGATTTCTGTTAAAAATCTGACTAAAAAATTCGGCCAGCATTTAGTTTTAGATAATATTAGTTTCTCGGTCCACCAAGGTGAAGTGGTGGGCTTTTTGGGCCCTAATGCGGCCGGCAAAACAACGACCATGCGGATTATTACCGGACTACTGGCGCCAACTAGCGGCAGTGTTAAAGTGGGTGAAGTTGATGTTTCAGATGATTCCTTGACAGTCAGAAAAAAAATTGGTTATTTAGCTGAAAATTGTCCACTTTATGACGAAATGAAGGTCTTTGAATTTTTGGGCTTTATTGCCGAGATTCGTGGCATTCAAAAAGAAAAAATCAACGAGAGAATTAAGGAAATGATCAAAATCTGTGGCCTAGAAAAAGTAATTAATCAACCCATCAGTGAACTTTCTAAGGGTTATCGTCAACGAGTCGGCTTGGCCCAAACAATGATTCATAACCCAGAAATTTTGATTTTAGATGAACCAACTTCCGGCTTAGATCCCAATCAGATTGCTGAAATCCGAACTTTAATTAAAAAATTAGGCCGGGATAAAACTGTTATCTTAAGCACCCATATTTTACCTGAGGTTCAGGCCACTTGCTCGCGAATAATTATTATTAACGAAGGCAAAATTGTTGGCCAGGGCACGCCTGAAGAACTTTCTCAAAAAGAAGCGGGCGCAGAAAAAATTTATGTTAAAATCAGAGGGCCAAAAGAAGAAGTTGTCGGGAAATTGCGGGAAATGGAAAATGTAGTCAGAGTTGATGTTAAAGACAAAGAAGCTTCGGATATTTATGGCTATGAGATTGAGCCAAAAGAAGATATGGATCTTCGTGAATACTTATCGTTGACAGTGATGCACAATAATTGGTCTATTTTAGAATTCCGAAAAAAAGTTGCGAGTTTGGAAGAAGTGTTTAGGAAGCTGACAGTAAAGTAAAATAACAATTAATTTCTATAAGTTTCTATTAGTTTCCATTAGTATCAATTAGTTTTGATTAGTATCAGAAACTCATTGAAACTCGCTTCGCGAAATTAATAGAAATTTATTGTTAAGATTAAGTATGAAAAACATCTATCTCATCTTTAAAAAAGAATTAGCCAATTATTTTAATTCCGCTATTGCTTATATTTTTATGGTCGTGTTTTTACTGGCGAGTAGTTGGCTATTTTTTCAAGGTTTCTTTATTGCCGGCCAGGCCTCAATGCGCAGTTACTTTTTTTATTTGCCTTGGATTTTTTTGTTTTTAATGCCGGCCCTGACAATGAGATTGATTGCCGAAGAAAAAAAGAGCGGGACAATTGAACTGCTTTTGACCTTGCCGATTAAGGATTGGGAAGTGATTTTGGCTAAATTTTTTTCCGCTTTGGCTTTTTTAGCCGTGATGTTAATTTTGTCTTTGCCAATACCGCTTATTATTTTTCGCCTGGGGACAGTGGTTGATTTGGGCCCCATTGTCGGCGGTTATTTGGGGTCGCTTCTGGTCGGCGCCGCCTTTTTGGCTTTAGGGCTTTTTATTTCAACTTTAAACAAAAACCAAATTATTTCCTTTGTTTTGGCCTTGGCTGCTGGTTTTTTCATTTTTATTTTAGGCGTTGATTTTGTCTTGATGAGCATGCCTGGCTTTTTGGCGAAAATTTTAAGTTTCCTCTGTCTGGGCTCTCATTTTGAAAATATTGCCAAGGGAGTAATTGATACTCGCGATTTAATTTATTATTTTTCTTTTATTTATTTATTTTTATACCTTTCAGAAAAGGCCTTAGCGGCGAGAAGTTGGAAGTAAGGTTTTATTTTTTTAGACATTGTCATTCTGAGGCGAGCAGCACGAGCCGAAGAATCTCGCGGGAGCGAAGTGACCCGCGAACACGGGTCGGCCTACGGCCTCCCCTAAGATTGCCACGCCCTCTCCGCCAAGTGGCGGATCGGGCTCGCAATGACATCAAATAATAAGTCTGATATTTATTTAATATGTTTAGTTTCAATCGCAAAACAAAATTAAAGGCTGGTCTTTATTCTAATACAATTCTTATTGTTGGTATTTTAGTGGCGATAAATCTTTTGGCCGGTTTTTTCTTTTATCGGGCTGATTTAACTAAAAATAAAAATTATAGTTTATCCGGCTCAACAAAAAATATTTTACGCTCCTTAGATGATTTAGTGACTATCAAAGTTTATTTCTCTCGCGATTTGCCGCCCAATTTAGTTAGTTTGCGCCAAGAAGTGGCTGATCTTTTAGCCGAGTATAAAACCTATGGTGGCGATAAATTAAAAATAGAATTTATTGACCCCTTGAAAGATCAAGCAACTGAACGAGAGGTTCTGGGTTTGGGAATTCCCAAACTCCAGTTTAATATTTGGCAAAAAGAAAAACTCCAAATGGTCAATGGTTATTCAGGGATAGCGCTTTTTTATGCTGATAAAAAAGAAATTATTCCCGAGGTTGTTGGTAGCCAAAATTTGGAATATGATTTAACCACTTTGATTAAAAAACTCACCTCAGCCAAACAAGAAAAAGTTGCTTTTGCTACTGGCAATGATGAATTAAAAATTGATCAAGATCTAAGCTTAGCCAATCAGTTTTTATCTCAGCAATACGAGGTTACTTTAGTTGATTTAAATCAAAACCAATCGCCGCCGGCCGATGTAAAAACTTTACTCGTAGTGGGCCCGACCAAGACTTTTAGCGAAAAAGAAAAATATATTCTGGATCAATTTTTAATGAAAGGCGGCAGCCTACTTTTGGCTTATAATGGCGTTTCAGTTGACCAAAATTTACAAACTACTAAAAATAATTTGGAGCTAACGGATCAGTTTGAAAGTTATGGCCTTAAATTAAACTCGGATTTGGTTTTAGATGGCGCTTCATTTGAAATTGCTACTTTTAACACTGAATATGGGCCTATTTTAACTCAATATCCTTTTTGGCCGCGCATCATTCAGTCTGGTTTTAATCAAGACAGCGTGGTGGTTAATAAACTTCAGGCCGTCATTTTTCCCTGGACAAGCTCAATAGAGATTATTAAAGACAAAGTCAAAGATAATCAAATTCAGCAATTAGCCAAAACCACAGATAAAAGCTGGCAGATGACCGAGAATTTTAATTTGAATCCGCAGCAGGACTTTAAGCCAACCGAACAAAAGTCATATTTAATCGCGGCTACGGTCTTTGGTAAATTCACGAGTTTCTTTGCTGGCAAAGCTGCTCCCGAAGGTTTTACTGATAAACCCATTGAAAATACCAATGATAGCCGTTTGGCTGTTGTCGGTAACGCCCAGTTCGTTCGCGATGGCTTTGTTAGGCAGTATCAGGACAATTTAATTTTCTTTCTTAATTTGGTTGATAATTTAACTTTGTCTTCTGACTTGATCAGCATTCGGGCCAAAGCCATCAGCAGTTCACCTCTTAAAAATATGTCTGATTCGCAAAGAGTTTTTTATAAATTCGCCGGTATCTTAAGTCCAACTCTAATTGTTATAATTTTAGGAATTATAAAATATATAATGAGAAAAAGAAAAATTTTTGAGCCAGAAGTTTAAAATATGACTAAAAATTTTAAGAAAACAATCTGGTTAGCAATATTGTTTGTCACTTTAATGGTAATTGTTTTCGGCATTTCTTATTTTAAAAACCAACCGTCCCAAAAACAAAATATTTTTAGCAGTTTAAATTTTGATAAAATAAGCAAAATTGAAATTAAGGAACCTCAAAAAAATATTGTTTTGGAAAAGAAGGATGATGGGTGGTTTGTCGGTGAGACAAAAGCCGACCCGGAATTGGTCAAAAATTTACTTAAGGAAGTTGAGAAAATTCAAGACGGCGAATTAATTTCCACTAATCCTGAAAAAAAGAAAAATTTTGGTCTTGATGAAAAAGCCACTCAAATTAAAATCTATCAGGATAATTCTTTAGCGGTGGATATATTTGTCGGCCGTTTTAGCCCGGAGCAATATGGCCAGTATTTGAGAAAAAATAATGAAGATAAAGTTTATTTAGTTAAAACTTATTTAGCGCCGGTGATCGAACAGGATTTTCGCGATCTGAAAATTATAAAATTTCAAAAAGAAGAAATTAGCAAACTCCAGTGGCAATATCCTAAGG
>JAGUWE010000044.1 GCA_020062525.1 Patescibacteria group bacterium
AAAATTTTTAATTTGTCGGTTTTGATTAATTTTAAAAGCTCGGCCTGATATTTGGATAAACGAAAAAGATAACACTGCTCAGTCATCTTTTCCGGCACTATTTGATGATCCGGACATTGACCATTAACTAAATCTCTTTCACTTTTGTACTGTTCACAACCCGGACAATAAAGACCGCTATATTCTCCTTTATAAACATCTCCCTTGTCATACATAAATTGCAAAGCTTGCTGCACGGCTTTGATGTGAGCTTCTTCAGTGGTTCGGATAAAACGATTATGAGAAATATCAAGTTCATCCCAAGCCAATTGGTAACTGGCGGCAATTTCATTAACAAATTGCCGGGCCGACAGGCCGGCTTTTTGGGCCGTAGCTTCAATTTTGGCGCCGTGTTCATCCGTACCGGTTAAGAAAAAAACTTCTTCCCCAATTAAACGATGATAACGCGCCAAAACATCAGCCGTCACCGTGGTATAAGTATGCCCCAAGTGCGGCTTGTCATTGACGTAGTATATTGGCGTGGTAATGTAAAATTTTTTCATAATTATTTCCCAATCACTATTACAAATTCCCCTTTTTGCGCATCTTTATCATTTTTAATTCTTTCAGTAATATCTTCTAAACTCCCGCGGTAAATGGTTTCATATAATTTAGTCAGTTCCCGACAAACAATGATGTTTTGAATTTGAGATTTAGAATCGAAAATTTTTTTAAGCTCTTCTAAAAATTTAATGAGGCGATGTTTTGATTCATAAACCACCACTGTATATTCACTTTTTAAAATTTCTTGCAAAAATTTCTGTCTGCCTTTTTTATGCGGCAGAAAGCCTAAAAAAAGAAATCTATCGGCCTTAACTCCGGCAATGCTTAAAGCGGCTGTTAGCGCGGTAGGGCCGGGAATTGGTATAATTTTAACACTTTTACCCAAGGTCTCAACAATCTGGCTGATTAATTTTCCGCCGGGGTCAGATATTCCCGGCGTGCCGGCGTCAGTCACTAAAGCTAAATTTTTATTTTGTTTTAATTTTTCAATAATTAAATCAACTTTGGACAATTTGCTGTGCTGATGATAGCTTAAGGTCGGCGTTTTAATCTGATAATGAGCTAATAACTTTCGCGTCACTCTTGTATCTTCGCACAAAATCAAATCAACCTCTTTTAAAATCCGCAGCGCCCGCAAACTAATATCCTCCAAATTCCCGATCGGCGTAGCAACTATATATAAATAGGGCATATTGCACAAATAAATTAAAATCTCGCATCAATAAATTTCCACTAATTTCGCGAAGCAAATTTCTATGAATATCCAGATACTTATAGAAATTAATTGACTATTATTATTTAACTAGGCTTTCTAACTTGTTTTTTAATTCGTCTTTACTCTGAATTCCTAAAAGCGAATCAACTACTTTCCCGTCCTTAAAAAATAAAAAATTGGGGATACTCATAATGTTAAATTTCTGGGCTAATTCCTGATTTTCATCAACATTAAGGGTGCCGATTTTAAATTTAGTTGTATCAATTTCTTTAGCCAATTCCTCAATAATCGGTTTCATCGCCTGACAAGGCCCGCACCAGTTGGCCCAAAAATCAATCAAAACTGGCACTTTGGATTTTAAAACCTCTTGGTCAAAATTGTCTTTGGTTAAAATAATTTCGGGCATAAAAATCCTCCTTAATCCCCCTTTATCAAAAGGGGAAATATTTTTTATCCTTTTCTCAAATATTCATACGCCGACTTAGCAGCAATGGCACCTTCAGCGACAGCAGTAATAACCTGCCTTAATTTATTGGAACCGGTTGTCACATCACCGGCCGCAAAAATACCGGCAACACTAGTTGAACCATCTTCTTTAATATTAATAAAACCATCTTTGTCTGAAACTATCCCTAAATCTTTAATTAAAGCCACATTAGGTACCGAACCGATTTCTATAAAAACTCCGTCAACCGCCAATTCACTCTTGCCTTGCCAGGGTTGGTCTAAAATCATTTTTTCAACTTTGTTGCGGCCCTGAATTTCTAAAACATTAGTTTGATAAATTATTTGGACTTTTTTATTTTGCTGGACTCTTTCAGTCCAAATTGGCTCAGCTCGTAATTTTTCGCGGCGATAAATTAGGTAAACTTGCTGGGCAAATTCTGAAAGATGAATCGCGGCCATTACCGCACTATCAGCTCCACCAATCACCGCCACAATTTTCCCTTTAAAAAACGGTCCGTCACAGGTTGGACAATAAGAAACGCCTTTGCCTAAAAATTCTCGCTCACCGCGGACATTTAATTTTTTATAAGCCGAGCCCAATGCCAAAATCAATGTACGACTCAAAAAATCTTTGCTGGATCTAGTTTTAACTTTAAATTGATCTTTATTTTTTTTAATTTCAACTACATTATCATTAAAAATCTCGGAGCCAAAATGCTCGGCCTGCTGACGAAACTTTTCCATCAAATCTCTGCCAGTAATTTCAACAAAACCCAAATAATTTTCAATTTTATGGGCTTCGCTGGCCAAACCGCCAGCAATCTCGCCGATAACCAAATTTTTTAACTTAAAACGTGAAGCATAAATCGCAGCCGCATAACCCGCCGGTCCAGTCCCAATAATAATTAAATCGTAAACATTTGGCATAAATAAGTTTAATATTTTAATGAAACACTTTTATTTTATCTTATCAATTTTAAATTGATTTGGCAATAATCTCATCTTTTCGGCTAAATTGACTTT